>DATJFC010000153.1:0-2973 GCA_035495995.1 Holophagaceae bacterium | reverse complement strand
CGGCCTCCTCCATCACCCGGGCGTTGAAGTCGAGCCAGCTCAGCTCCCGGTTGAGGAGCTGGTCCGGGGCTGGGATGCGACGGTTCACGAGGCGCGCTCCTTGCGATGGGCCGTGGGCCTGAGGCGGAGCGGGCGGTCCAGTAGCTTCTCCAGAAGGCGGCCCTTGTCCGCGACGGCCTCCCGTTCCGGGCCGAGGTCCCCGAGCCCCCGGTCCTGCACCGTGAGCACCGCCCCCTCTTTCGCGAGACGGAGCCGCGCCGCGCCGACGCGCTGGTCGCGGCGGCGGTCCAGCGCGTCCGCCACCCGGAGGATCGCCGTGAGCTTGCGCACCGCCGCCTGGTGCCAGGGCGGCAGCGCGGCGAAGGCCTCGTGCTTGGCCGGATCGGGGGCCTTGCCGCGATGGTGGCGCACCACCTGCGCGATGACGGCCAGCTCCTCGGGCCAGAAGCCCTTCAGGTCGCCGTGCTGGATCATGTAGGCGCCGTGCTTGTGGTGGTCCTTCTCCGCGAGGGCGAAGCCGACGTCGTGCAGGCGCGCGGCGCAGGCGAGCCACTCGCGCTCCAGCTCCCCCAGCTCGAAGGCCGGCTGCAGGTCCACGAAAAGCCGGTCCGCCAGGCCCTGCACATGGGCGCTGTGGGCGGGGTCCGGGTCGATGCGCGCGGCCAGCGCCTCCACGGAGCTCCAGCGGCGCTCCCGCAGGGGGGGCAGCAGCTCGCCGCCATGGCGCAGGGCCTCCCACACCATGCCTTCGCGCAGGCCCACCGGCAGGTGCCGCATGGCGTCCGCGCCGGTCCAGCCCATGAGCAGCTCCGCCCAGAGCGCGCCGATGTGGAGGATGGCCGCGCGGCGCGGCGGCACCGTGGAAAGCCGCGCGCAGCGCCGCCTCGCCGTCACCTCCCAGAGCGCGACCCGCAGCGCCCGGACCTGCCCCTTGGCGGCGATGTCGCTCCCGGCCGCCGCCTTCGCCAGATCCTCCAGCGTGCCGCTGGTGCCGAAGATCCAGGTGGCCTCCGGAAGGCGCTTGGGCAACTGGCGCGCGGCCTCCTTCAGCAGCCCCCGCAACGCGCGGCGGACGCGCTCGTAATCCTTCGCTTTCGGAGGGTCCGGAACGGGGAAGGCGTCCGCCAGCCGCTGGAGGCCCCAGGGCACGGAACAGGAGGCCAGCACGCGCCCGTTCTCCACCCAGGTCAGCTCCGTGGACGCGCCGCCGATGTCCACGAGGGCCACGACGCCCTTGGGAAAGGGGTAGGCCTGCGCCACGGCCAGGTGGATGAGGCGGGCCTCTTCCTCGCCGGAGATCACCTGGACTTCCAAACCCAGCTGCTTGGCCCCCGCCAGGAAGTCCGCGGCGTTGGCCGCGTCCCGCAGCGTGGCGGTGCCGAAGGCCATGACGCGGTCGCAGGCGAAGCCGTCCAGCGCGGCCTTCATCCGTTGGAGGGCTTTCATCCCCGCGGCGAAGGCCTCATCCGAGATGCGCCCCGACACGGCGAGGCCCTGGGCCAACCCCACCATGGCCTTTTCCCGGGCGAGGACCCTGAAGGATTCCAGGCCCGCGGCCTCCACCACGACGAGGTGGATGGAGTTGGAGCCGATGTCCAAGGCCGCGATGCGCACGGGAACAGGATCTCCGGGAGGCGTGACGGGCGTGTGAAGAGCTTATCCGGCTTGAAATATAAGGGATTCCTGGGACACTGGTCCTTCTGCCTCCCACGGGGGGAGGCTCCCAACGAGAGGGCGCGGTCTGGATCCAGGCCCGCCAGGTAGGAGGAACACATGTCCGAAGAGACCATCGTCGTATCCAAGCGCGAGACCCTGGGCAAGGCCGCCAGCAAGCAGCTCCGCAAGAACGGGATGATCCCCGCCGTCGTCTACGGCCTGGGCGAGCCGCCCGTGGCCGTCGCCATCAGCCCCAAGATCGCCGCCAAGATCATCGCTTCCGATTCCGGCCTGAACTCCGTGATCTACATGCAGCGCGAGGGCACCGACATCAAGCGCCACGTCGTCATCAAGGAAGTCCAGCGCCACGCCGTCACCGGCCGCCTGCGCCACATCGACTTCCTGCGCGTGGACCCCACCCACAAGATCCGCGTCAAGGTGCCCGTGAAGATCGTCGGCGTGCCCTATGGCGTGAAGACCCAGGGCGGCATGCTCGACTTCGTCCACCGCCACATCGAGATCGAGTGCCTGCCCAACCTCATCCCCGCCCACATCGACGTGAATGTCGAAGCCCTGAAGGTCGGCGACTCCGTGCGCTTCGACCAGCTGGGCCTGGCCGCCACCTTGAGCATCCTGGGCGACGCCCATGAGGTCGTCTGCGCCGTCCACGCCAAGGCCGCCGAGGAAGAAGCCCCCGCCGTCGAAGGCGCCGTGGCCCCCGCCGAGCCCGAAGTCGTGGCCGCCAAGGGCAAGAAGGAAGAGAAGAAGTAATCCAGGCCGGAGACTTCAGGCTGGAGACTGGAGGCCCCTCTGCGGGGCCTTCGTCTTTCACCTCCGGCCTCCGGTCTCCAGCCTCCGGCCTGACTCATGTGGACGCTCATCCCCCTCGGCAATCCAGGCCCTGACTACGCCCACACCCGCCACAACCTCGGGCGGCTGATGGTGCTGCGCTGGATGGAGGCCAAGGGGCTCGCGCCGAAAGTGCTTAAGAAGCTGCCCAGCGGCACGCTCTACGGCCTCACCGCCCGCCTCCAGGCCCTGGTGCCCGCCACCTACATGAACCTCTCAGGCCTGGCCTGCGCCGAAGCCGTGCGGGCCGGCCTGGATCCGGCGCGGTTCATCCTCCTGTACGACGACAAGGACCTGCCGCTCGGCACGGGCCGTTTCCGGATGGAGGGCTCCCACGGCGGCCACAACGGCGTGCGCTCCGCCCAGGAATCCCTCGGGGCCGCGGCCCTGCCCCGCCTGCGCCTGGGCATCGGCCCTTTCGAACGCCCCCTGGCGGACTTCGTCCTCGGGAAGTGGACGGAGGCCGAA
>DATJFC010000152.1:0-9544 GCA_035495995.1 Holophagaceae bacterium | reverse complement strand
GTGGCGCTGCTGGACGGTGAAGAGGTCACGCTCAAGGAATTCAAGCGCGACATGAAGGGCGTGTGGCTCATCCCGCACAACCCCGCGCTCAAGCCCAAGTGCTACACGCCGGACCGCGTGGAGGTGCAGGGCGTGCTCGTGGGCGTGATGCGCAGCTGCTGATTCGGATTGATCAGAGTTTGATCAGAGGAGGCCGGCCCGCAAAGCGGCGCCCATCTCCTGGGTCGTGAGCTTGCCGCCAAGATCCGGCGTGGCCGCGCCCGCGCGAAGGCCCTGAGCGACGGATGCCTCGATGGCCGCGGCCTCGGCTTCCCAGCCCAGATGGCGGAAGAGCAGGGCCGTGCTGAGGATCATGCCGCCCGGGTTCGCCTGGCCCCTCCCAGCCAGATCCGGCGCGGAACCGTGGACGGGCTCGGCGAGCGCGGCGCACCGGAAGGGCCCGTGAGGGGCGTGGCTGAGGCTCGGAGCCAATCCCATGCCGCCCATGAACGCGGCGGTGAGATCGCTGATGAGATCGCCCACGAAATTGTCGCCCGCGATGATGCCGAAACCGGAGGGCCGCTGAACCAGGGCGCAGAGCAGGGCGTCCGCATGCATCGCCGAAGCCGGCACGGAAGGATGGGCCGCCTGCAGTTCTTGGAAGATGCGCAGCCAGAGGCCGTGGCCGTGTTTGAGCACGTTGGCCTTGTGGGCCAGCGTGAGCGGAAGGCCGGTGACTCTGGCCCGCGCGAAGGCCGCCTCCAGGAGGCGCCGCACGGCTTCTTCGCTATGGCGGGCCTCGTCGACGGCGGCATGCGCTTCACTGCGCCCCTGGAGGCAGTAGGGCCCCTCCGTGTTCTCGCGGAAGACTTCGATGCGGATGGCCGCGGCGGGAACGCCCTTGAGGGGCACGAGCGCGTCCGAGACCGGCGCGCAGGGACGGAAGTTCACGGCGAGCCGCAGGCCCTGCCGCAGGCGCAGCAGGATCGCTTCCGCGTGGCGGTTGTCCGGGATCCTCGGATCGCCCACCGCGCCGAAGAGGACCGCGTCGGATTCGTCCCTGATCGCCTCGAAGGCGCGTTCGGGCAGGGCCTCGCCCGTCGCCAGGAAATGGTCCGCTCCCCATGGCTGGACCTGCCAGTCGAGGTCGCGTCCTCGGGCCCGGGCCCACTCCAGCAGGGGCCTCGCTTCGGTCCAGACCTCCGGGCCGATGCCGTCGCCGGGGATCACCGCGAGCCTGACCATACCGTCCCTTCCGCGAATATCCGCGCACCGGAGGGGCCCGTCGCGGCATCCAGAGAGTATGGTGGGGATTCCACCAGGGAGAACGCCGATGCGCACTGCAATGTTCAGCCGGGGAGCCGCCATGTCCATCTTCACGCTGCTCGCGGGCTCGGCCCGCGCCGCCATGCCCACCGCCGGCCAGCCGGCGCCGGCCTTCACTTCTGTGGACCAGGATGGCAAGGCCGTCAGCCTGGCGGACTTCAAGGGCAAGCCCGTGGTCCTCTACTTCTATCCCAAGGACGACACCCCTGGCTGCACCAAGGAAGCCTGCTCCTTCCGCGATGGCTACGCGGAGATCCAGGCCACCGGCGCGGTGATCCTTGGCGTGAGCGCCGACGACGCCAAGAGCCACAAGGCCTTCGCCGAGAAGTTCCACCTCCCCTTCCAGCTGGTGGCCGACGCGGACCACAAGATCATCGACGCGTACGGCGTCCGCATGCCGGTGGTGGGCTTCGCCAAGCGCACGACCTTCATCATCGACAAGAGCGGCGTCATCCGGAAGGTGTTCGAGGGCGTCAGCCCCGCCACCCACGAGCCGGAAGTGCTGGCCGCCCTGAAGGGCTTGTCTTGACGAATCTTAATCCCAGTATGTGTTGAGATGGAACCCTAAGCCGGGCTATGCTTTTTCCATCCATCCCGAGGACTTGAATGGTCTTCTTCAACCACGCCACCCGGCAGATGACGGCGAAAATCGTCTACTACGGCCCAGGCCTGTGCGGGAAGACCACCAACCTCAACACCATCTACGGCAAGACGAGCCAGAAGGCCCGCGGCGAGATGGTGAGCCTCAACACCGAGACGGACCGCACGCTGTTCTTCGACCTGCTGCCCATGGACGTGGGCATGGTGGGCGGCTTCAAGACCAAGCTCCAGCTCTACACGGTGCCGGGCCAGGTCTTCTACAACAGCACCCGCAAGCTCGTGCTGAAGGGCGTGGACGGCATCGTCTTCGTGGTGGACAGCCAGACGCCGATGCTGGACGCCTGCAAGGAGAGCTACCAGAACCTCCTCGAGAACATGAAGGAGCTGGGCATCGAGGTGAGCTCGATCCCGGTCGTCTACCAGTGGAACAAGCGGGACCTCAAGAACATCGTCCCGGTGGAGGAGCTGGAGAAGACGTTCAACGAGCGCGGGCTGCCCAGCTTCCAGGCCGTCGCCGCGGACGGCTCCGGCGTCTTCGAGACCTTGAGGGGCATCACCAAGCTCGCGCTGGCCCACATCAAGGCCCACCATCTGGGCGAGACGGCCGGTCCCAAGCCGCCCGCAGCGCCCGAGCCGCCCCCGGCCGCGCAGGCGCCTGAGGCCCATTCGCCTTCCTCGGCCACGCCGGCCCGGGCCCTGGACCTTTCGGACTTGCCCATGGCGAGCGAATTCCTGGACCAGACTTCCCCGGGCAGCATGGACATCACCGGCATCACCATGGAGGCGCCGGATTTCCCGGAACCGCCTTCACCTGCGAAGGCCGCGCCCGCTCGCAGCGATGTGCTGTCCACCCGCCCGGTGAGCGCCTCGGAAGTGGCCGCCGCTGTGGCGAAAGCCGCTCCGAAGCCCGCGCCCGCCCAGCCCCTCACCGCCACGCCCAAGGTCGCGATGCCCAAGATGGGCCTCCCGCCCCCGCCGAAGCCTCTCGCTCCGAAGCCCGCCGCCAAACCGGCCGGCCCGGCCTTCGGCAACCTGCTCGGCGAGCTCACGCAAGTGGGCAAGATGGGCGCGCCTTCGGTCCTGAGGCTGGATCTTCCTGATGGGCTGGAAGGTGACATCGAAATCATCGTCCAGGTGAAATCGGCCGGCGAGCTCGTGGCCTTGAAGCAGATGGAACGGCCGGTGCCCGCCAAAGGCATCTCTGCCAAGCTCACCGTGGAGCTGAAGCGGGGATGAGGCTCGCGGCCATCCTCATGGCGGCCGCCCCCCTCGCGGCCCAGGCTCTTCCAGCCTGGTGGCGGCCCATGCTGGACGCGCCGCGGCTCGAGAGCCGGTTCGTGCAGAGCAGCGAGTCCCAGGTCTTCGGCAAGCTCGTGAAGAAGGGCCGCATCGAGGCCGCCCAGGGCGGGCGCCTGCGCGTGGCGTACGAGGACGGGCTCTTGCTCGTGGCGGACGGCGCCGCGCTCATCCAATACGATCCGGACACCCGCACGGCCCAGCGCATGGACCTGGGCCAGGCCCTGCTCGACACGCCGCTGCTGAACCTGCTGGTGGCGCCTGAGCGCCTCGCCAAGACCTACAAGGTGGAAACCCTCTCCGCCGATACGGTGCGCCTCGTTCCGCTGGGGAAGGGGCAGCCGGAGATGGAGGTCCAGGGCGCCGGCCGCTTCGCCCGCCTGCTGCGTTGGACCGATGCCAGCGGCGCCAAGCAGGAGTTGAGGCTGCTGGATCCCAAGGTGCCTCCGGCTTTCCCATCGGAAGCGTTCCGCTTCACGCTGCCCAAGGGCGCGACGATGGTGGGGAACCAGCCCTAGCCCTTCTCCACCGACTTCCTGATGAACGCCACGACATCATCGGTGCTGGTGCCGGGCTGGAAGATCTCGCGGACGCCGAGGGCCTTCAGGCCCGGCACATCCTCATCAGGGATGATGCCGCCGGCGAAGACGGGCACCTCGCCCGCGCCCTTCTCCTTCATGAGCCGCAGGATCTCCGGGAAGATCTGGTTGTGCGCGCCGCTGAGAATGCTGAGGCCCAGCACGGCCGCGTCCTCCTGCACCACGGCGGCCACGATCTGCTGCGGCGTCTGGCGCAGGCCGGTGTAGATGACCTCCATGCCCGCATCGCGCAGCGCGCGCGCGATGACCTTGGCGCCGCGGTCATGGCCATCCAGACCGGGCTTGGCGATGACGACGCGGATGGGGGCGTTGCTCATGGGTAACCTCTACCACCCTTCAGTCTGACGCAGGCCCTCGTAAAGCCCAATGGCCGCGGCCTGGGCCAGGTTCAGGCTGCGGTGGAACTCGCCCAGCATCGGGACGCGGACGAGGCTGTCCGGGTTCGCGGCGAGGATCTCTTCCGGAAGCCCGGCGGTCTCGCGGCCGAAGACGAGGCCGTCGCCGTCCCGCCAGTCCACTTCCGTGTGCTTCCGCGCGCCCTTCGTGCTGAAGAGCCACAGGCGCCGGGCCGGGTTCCGTTCCAGGAAGTCGGCCCAGCTCTCGTAGTGGGCGGGCGCGAGCTTCTCCCAGTAATCGAGGCCGGCCCGGCGCAGGTAGTAGTCCGTCGTCTCGAAACCCAGCGGGTGGATGAGGTGCAGTTTCGCGCCATTGTTCACGCAGAGCCGGCCGATGGATCCGGTGTTTTGCGGAATCTCGGGTTGGTGAAGAATGATGTGGAAGGTGGCGGACATGGATGACGGTCTTTTCTGCAAGATCGCGCGGAAGGAGATCCCGGCGACGGTGGTCTTCGAGGACGCCGAGCTGATGGCGTTCAAGGACATCTTCCCCCAGGCGCCGGTCCATCTGCTCATCATTCCGAAAAGCCACGCCTCGGGGCTCAACGACCTGAGGCCCGAGCTGGCTCCGGTGCTGGGCCGCATCCCCTTCGTGGCGGCGGCGCTGGCCAAGGCCAGCGGCGTCTCCGAAAGCGGCTGGCGCCTGATCTCGAATGTGGGCGAGGACGGCGGGCAGAGCGTGTTCCACCTCCACTTCCATCTCCTCGGCGGCAAGGCCCTCGGCGGGAAGATGTGCCAATGAGCGACGCGGCCGCGCTCCACTGCCCGGCCTGCGGCGCGCCCGCGGCGCCGGAAGACACCGTCTGCCGCTACTGCGAGGCCCCGCTCGCGACGGTGGCCTGCCCGAAATGCTTCGGGCTCGCCTTCAAGGGGGCCAAGAACTGCCCCCACTGCGGGGCCGCGCTGGAAGCGCCTTCGCCCGCGCAGGATGGCCAGGCCTGCCCCGGCTGCAAGCGCCCCATGCAGCTCCGCGAGTTGGGCGGCTACCAGCTGGAGATCTGCGGCGGCTGCGCCGGCGTGTGGCTCGGGCGCGCGGTTTTCGAAGCCTTCTGCAAAGACCAGGAGAAGCAGGCCGTCGTCATCGAGGCGCTGCCCCATGTGGAGGCCGTTCCCATCAACGCGCTGAGCCAGGGCTACCGGCCCTGCCCGGACTGCAAGAAGCTCATGAACCGCGTGAACTTCGCGCAGGTCTCCGGCGTCATCCTCGACGCGTGCAAGGACCACGGCACCTTCTTCGACCCGGACGAGCTGCGGCGCCTCGTGGCCTTCCTCCAGGGCGGAGGCATGGAGCGCGCGCGGTCACGGCAGATCGAGGCGCTGAAAGCCGAAGAGGATCATCTACAACGGATCGCGAATGAGCAGTCGTGGGATGTCCGGCTGACGGGAATGCCGGACCCGGATTGACAGGCTGGAGGCTGGAGGGCGATCAGCTGCGGCCCTGAGGGCCGCGTCATCCTGCCTTCAAGCCTCCGGTCTCCAGCCTTAAACGCTCGTGATGGCGTTGATCTCGCCCGCGTTGAGGAAGCGCCACTCTCCGGGCTTCAGTTTCGGGTCGGCGATGGGGCCGAACTGCACGCGGCGCAGCTTCGAGACCGGATGGCCGATGGCGGCGAACATGCGGCGGAGCTGCAGGTTCTTGCCTTCGGTGAGCGTCACCTTGAGCCAGGGATTCTGAGCCCGCTCCGCGACCTCGATGCGGCAGGGCTTGAGGCGGCGGCCGTCCAGGCGGAAGCCGCCCTCCAGCTCCTTGATCTGCTCCGGCGTGAGCATCCGGTGCACTTTCACGAGGTAGATCTTGGCGACCTCGTGGTCGGGGTCCGTGAGCTTGTGCGCCAGCTCGCCGTCATTCGTCAGCAGCAGCAGGCCCTCGGAGTTGAAGTCGAGGCGGCCGACGGGGTAGATGCGGGCGGGGATGCCCGAGACGAGCGCCATCACCGTGGGGCGGCCGGCCTCGTCCTTCACGGTCGTCACATAGCCCTTGGGCTTGTTGAGGAGGACATAGACGGGAGATTCCCGGCGGATGGGCTCGAAGTCCACGGTGATCTCGTCGCGCCGCGGGTCGGCCTTGGTGCCCAGCTCGGTGACGGTCTTGCCGTTCACCTGCACGTGGCCGTCCAGGATCAGCTGCTCGCAGGCGCGCCGGGACGCGACGCCCGCGTGGGCGAGGATCTTCTGAAGGCGCTCCAGGCGGGATTCGGTGCGGTCGTCTTTGCCCATGGCATCCTCCGTGGCGCCTCCCGGCGCGGCCAAGTAGTGTGCCCAGGAATCAGGCGCCGGGGGTATCCCTCGTGTACCAAGGGCTGGCTTGGTAGTCCGCCAGGAGGTCCTCCCAGACCACTTTGGCGACGACCATGAGCGGCACCGCGAAGATGAGCCCCAGGAGGCCGAACCAGGTCCCGAAGACCACCAGGGCCAGCAGCACCTCCAGCGGGTGCAGCCGGGAGGCGCGCCCCACCCAGACGGGGGTGAGGTAGAGGGCTTCCACCTGCTGGACGGCGATGAAGATGGCTCCGGTCACCACGAGGCCCGCGCCCCGCGCGCCGTCCAGGTAGGCGAGGGTGAGCGCCGAGGGCAGGGCTATGAGGTAGGGCGAGCCGGGGATGAAGGTGGCGAATCCCGCCAGCAGGCCCAGCAGCGCCGCGTAGGGCACGCGCAGCGAGAGCAGGGCGATGCTCTGGAGGCAGGCCATGATCAGGGCCACCGCCAGCTGGCCGCGGATGTAGCCGCCGAGCCGCCGGTGGATGGTGAGGGTCATCCGGTCGGCCCTGGACCGCAGGCGCGGCGGGACGAGCTTCCGGGCCGCCGCGAGCAGGGTCCGGCCCTCCATGAGCAGGAAGTAGAGGATCAGCGGCACGAGGATCAGCTGCAGCAGGCCGATGACGATGCCCAGCAGGCCGCCGCCGGTGCGTTTGAGGCTCGCCAGCAGGTCCGCCGGCTCCAGGGCCCCGGCGGCGGCCCTCAGCTTCTCCGCGGCCCACGGGTGGTCCTGCAGCCAGGGCCCGGTCTTGCTCGCGAGCGCCGCCTGCCAGGCCGGCAGGTTCGCTGCGAAGCGCTGGGTCTGGTCCGAGATCCAGGGCACGAAGAGCGTCATGGCCCCCGCCACGGCGCCGACGGCCAACAGGAGCACGAGGACCACGGACCAGGGCCGTCCAAGGCGCCGCTCCAGCCGGGCCACGATCGGGTCGAGGAGGTAGGCGGCCACCATCGCGATGACGAAGGGGGCGAGGGCGTGGCGGAGGAACCAGAGCGCCAGCAGGAGCCCCACGCCCGCGAAAAGGAACCGCAGCGGCGGCCGCTCCCGCATCAGGCGGGCTCGCCCGACCGCGAAGCGCGGTGGAAGTAGTGGATGCCCGAGGCCAGGATGAACGCGGACATGGCCACGTAGATCCAGGGCAGGAAGAAGCGCTGCCAGGGCTGCGGGCCCAGGGCGTTCACCATCAGGCCGAAACCGATGGCCACCAGCTCGGCTCCGGTGGTGAGCTTGCCGAGGACGCTGGGCCGCAGGTCCGTGCCGTCGGCGCGCACCAGCGCCAGCGTCACGACGAAGGAGATGAGCACATCCCGGCTGATGGCGATGATGGCGGCCCAGGCGGGGATGGGCTGGTTCAGGTGCCCTTTGGGCAGGGCCATGAGGATGAAGGCCGTGGTCATCAGCAGCTTGTCCGCCGCCGGATCCAGGAAGGCGCCCAGCCGGGACTTCTGGTTGAAGGTCCGCGCGATCCAGCCGTCCAGCAAATCCGTGATGCCCGCCCCGATGAAGATGGCCAGGGCTTCCCACAGGTAGCCGTACCAGACCGCGATGGCGAAGAAGGGAATGGCCAGGATCCGCAGCAGGGTCAGGGCGTTGGGCAGGGTCATCGTGGCTCCAGTCTAGCTATTGCGGTCCCCGGCGGGGGGGATACACTGGTATCTGGAATTGAGACTATGACTCAACCTCAAGAGATCCCGCTCAGCCGCCTCCAGCCCGGGGAATCGGGCGAGGTCGTGCGGGTGAGCGCCACCGGGGCCATCCGCCAGCGTTTGCTGGAGATGGGGTTCATCCGGGGGGCGAAGCTGAGGGTGGAGAAGCTGGCCCCCATGGGTGACCCCATGGAGCTGGTCACCAAGGGCTACCACTTGAGCCTCCGCAGGGAGGAGAGCGCCTGCATCCTCGTGATGCCCGTCGCGGCCTCCGCGATCGCCTGAGATGAACGGGCGCGCGATCTCCATCGCCCTCGCGGGCAATCCGAACTGCGGCAAGACGACGCTCTTCAACGCGCTCACCGGCGCGCGGCACCACGTGGGCAACTGGCCCGGCGTGACCGTGGAGAAACGCACCGGCGCCTTCACGGTGGATGGCCTCCGCGTGGAAGTGGTGGACCTGCCGGGCTGCTACAGCCTCTCGGCGCGCAGCGAGGACGAGCGCATCGCCGCGCACCATCTGGGCACGGGCGAAGTCGACCTGATCCTCAACGTGCTGGACGCCTCCAACCTGGAGCGCAACCTCTTCCTCACGACGCAGCTGCTGGAGCTGGGCAAGCCCATCGTCTTCGTGCTGAACATGATGGATGACGCGGGCCGGCGGGGCATCTCCGTCGACGTCCCCGTCCTGGAGACGCTGCTCGGCGGCCCGGTGATCCCCACCGTGGGCAACCGGGAGGAAGGCATCGACAAGCTCAAGGAGGCGCTGGCCTCCGCCGCCAAAGGCGCGGACCCGCGCCTGCGCCGCATCCCCGTGGACTACGGCCACGACCTGGAGGGCGAGCTGGCGAAGCTCGAGGCCGAGATCGGCCGCGATGAGCTGCTCGCGAAGCAGATGCCCATGCGCTGGCTCGCGCTCCAGCTGCTGGAGGGCGGCGGCGAGGCCTGCGCGCTGGCGGAGGCCAGCCATGCGCGGGAAGCCATCGAGGCCCAGATCGCCAAGTCCAAGGCCTTCCTCGAGCACCATCTCGGCAACGACGCCGCCGGGCTCATCGCCGAGCACCGCTACGGCTTCACCCACGGCCTCGTCACGGAGGCGGTCAAACGGCCGGACCTGGAGCCGGACGGCGCCACGGGCAGGATCGATTCGCTCCTCACGCACCAGTGGCTGGGCATCCCCATCTTCCTTGGCGCGCTGGCGCTCATCTACACGCTCAGCTTCGTCATCGGCCAGTACCCGCAGGACTGGATCGGCGCGGGCTTCACGGCCCTCTCGACGACGCTGGCCGCGCACCTGCCGCCGGGCGAGCTGACGAGCCTCCTCACGGACGGCGTCATCCCCGGCGTGTCGGCGGTGATGGTCTTCCTGCCCGTGATCATGATCCTCATGGGCTGCATCAGCTTCCTGGAGGACACGGGCTACATGGCCCGGGCGGCCTTCATCATGGA
>DATJFC010000151.1:0-5205 GCA_035495995.1 Holophagaceae bacterium | reverse complement strand
CGCTCTACTTCGCGAGCGAGGCAGTTGATGGTCTGCTCGTCGGGTTCGCATTCACCTGGGCCAGCCGCACGGCCAGGACAGTCTTCCTGTTTCCACTTTTCTGCCTAACCCTCCGTCTAGCCGCATTCGCTGTCATCTCGGACAGACTCTTCATCCGGATCGCGCAGTGGCCCGGAATGATCTTGAGCGAACCTTTAGGCCTGCTGGCGGGCGGAGGCCTGGCCCTGTTCCTCCTTCGACGACGCCGCGCGGCGGCCGATCCGGAAGCGGACTCCGCTTAGCGCTCCCGCCAGGCGTCGAGATTCCGCCTGATCTGCGCGGCGTGGACTTCGAGGTGCTCGGCGTAGATCTTCAGCCAGTCCCAGGTGGTGTAGGGGCCGGACTGGGTGTGGCGGCCCGCCTTGTCCCAGGCCGCGTCGGGCAAGCGGCGCAGCATGGCCAGGGTGTTGGCCCGCACGGCCTCGATGGCCGCGAACGCCAGCTCCACCGGATGGCCGTGGTAGTCGAAGCGCCGGGCCCACTCCCCCTCGTCGTAACCCACGATGAGCGGCTCGGGCTCCGCCAGCAGGAGGCGGATGCGCGTGGCGCCGTAGGTCTCCGAATCCCCGCAATGGACGACGACCTCGTGGGCGCTCCAGGCGCCTTCCCGGGGCCGCCACTGCCGGGCCTCGGGCGGCACCTCGGCCCAGGCCTCCCGGAGCAGGGCCGGGCCCTCTTCGTAGCGTTTCAGGAAACTTTCGCGGCGGGTGTCCGGCGGCATAGGGCCTCCTGCGAGGAAGCCAGCATCGCAGGGTCGGCCCCCTCCGCGCCCAGGGATGCGCGGCTCTTGACGGAGCGGAAGCGGACGCGCGCCAGCATTGTGAAATTCCAGTCATGGTTTGTTCCGTTGACCAGCGCTTCGCTTCGCGCCTAGCATTCACCAACCAGCCCGGCCATCCATCCGCACCAGGAGATCACCATGCTCCATTGGATCTGGAAGTTCATCCTCGGCATCGTCGTTGGCCTGCTGGCCCGCATGGTGCTTCCAGGCGCCCAGCACATGGGCCTCCTCATGACGGGCCTCCTGGGCGTCATCGGATCTTACGCGGGCCATGGCCTCGCGCATGCGGTGGGCCTGGAATCCGGCGAGAAGCCCAGCGGCCGCGTCTTCAGCGCCATCATCAGCATCGCGGGCGCCGTCCTCATCCTCTTCGTGGGCCAGAAGTTCATCCACTGAGGCCGGAGCCCATGCCGCTGCTCCATCTCTTCTGGACCTGCCTCATCGGCCTGGTGGTGGGCGCCGTCGCCAAACTGCTCGTGCCCGGCAAGGACCCGGGCGGCTGGATCATCACGGCGGCCTTGGGGATCGCGGGGTCCTTCGTCGGCACCTTCCTCGGCCGTTTCGTCCACCTCTATGGCAGCGGTGAAAGCGCGGGCGTCTTCATGTCCATCGTGGGCGCCATGATCCTGCTGGGCCCCTACCACTTCCTCCGCCGGACTCCCGCATGAACCCTCACGGACAACCCCAGACAATCGCGAGGAGGCTCCTCGGCCTCCTGGCCGGATGGCTCTGCTGCGTTTCGCTCGTGGCCACGGTGGAGGGCTTCCTCCGCCAGGCGCCCATGCCCGTGCCCACGGCCTGGATCACGCCAGGCGCGGCCCTGCTCGCCGCCATGGCGGGCGGCTACCTTTGCGCCTTCATCTCGAAGGACCGCACGATGCCGAAGGTCCTCATCGCCGCCGTCCTCATCTCCGGCCTCGCCTACGGCGCGAGCCCCGCGGCGGGCGCGGACGCCAAGCCCTTGCTCCTGGCCATCATGGGGGCCGTGGGCGTCTACTTGGGCGCATGGCTCCGGGACGGATGAGGCGCTCGCGATGAACACGGTCCAGAGCCTGGCCGCGATCCTCGGGCTGGGCTTCGCCTCCGGCGTGAACCTCTACCTGGGCGCGCTCGTGACGGGGCTGGCGATCCGTTTCCACCTCGTCGCGGGGCTGCCTCCGGGGCTCGACATCCTCGCGCATCCGGCCGTGCTCGCCGTCTCGGGCCTGCTGTTCGCGCTGGAGTTCTTCGCGGACAAGATCCCGGTGGTGGCCAGCGTGTGGGACTTCGTCCACACCCTCATCCGGCCCGTGGGCGGCGCGCTCCTGGCCCTCGGCGCGGCCGGGCACATGAGCCCGGGCATGCAGACGCTCGCCGCGCTCGCCGGCGGAACCCTCGCGCTGGGCAGCCACAGCGCCAAGATGGGCCTGCGCCTCGCGGCCCACGTGGCGCCCGAGCCAGCCACTTTCACGGCCATCAGCACGGCGGAGGATGTGGGCGTGACGGGGCTCCTCGTGCTCGCCTTCACGCACCCCGTCCCCGCGCTCATCATCCTGGCGGTCCTCATCCTCGCCATCGCGCTGCTGCTGCCGGCGCTGGGGCGGGTGCTGCGCTTCATGCTGCGGGCGCTGGGCGGCCGCCTGCGGTCCTTCTTCACCCTGGCGGAGCGGGACGAGCTGCCCGCCTGGGCCGCGGACGCGATCCATCCCTTGGATCCGGAGGCCCGCGGCGCCGTGGTCCAGGGCTTCGCCTGGACCCTGAAGGGCGTGCCGCGCCTTCGCGAAGGTTTTCTCGTCGGCGCCCGCGCGGAATGGCATTTCGTATGCAAGCGCTGGGGGAAGGTGAGAACCTTCCACCTCGTGACGGATCTGCCCCAGGCCTACCGCCGCGAACGCGGCTTCCTCTACGACACGGCGGTCTTCCTGGCGGCCGCGAAGCCCATCCGTTTCCTCGTGACGAAGGACTGGGCGCCCCGCCTTCCGGACGCGTCCCGGTAACTTCTGCTGTTTTTTTTTCTCCAATTGCCCCCATACTTGGGATGTGCCCGCAACGGCGGGTGCTCAAGTGCAAGGTCTCCCTGCCTGGAAGGAGCCGTGCCAGACCTTCTCCAGGACCTATTCGACAAGGGAGTCGACCATGCCTCAGGGCACCGTGAAGTGGTTCAACGCTGAAAAAGGCTACGGGTTCATCACCCCCGATGACGGCGGCGCCGATCTGTTCGTGCACCACACCGCCATCCAGACCCAGGGCTTCCGCACGCTGGACGAGAACCAGCGCGTGAGCTTCGAAGTCGGCCAGGGCCAGAAGGGCCCCCAGGCCACGAACGTCGCCAAGGTCTAATCGACCTCGACCGCGTTCCAGCGAACGAACGGCCCCCGCGAGGGGGCCGTTCCTTTTGCCGGATGATCGTCTAGTCTGGTCCGATGTTCATCGGACACTACGCCCTCGCCTTCGCATCCAAGAAAGCCGCGCCGAAAGCCTCCCTGGGATGGCTCGTGCTGGGTGTCAGCTTCCTCGACCTGCTCTGGCCCCTCTTCCTCCTCTTCGGCTGGGAGCGCGTGGCGCCGCGGCCGGGAGGCTCCCCCTTCCTCCGGCTCGACTTCATCAGCTACCCCTGGACCCACAGCCTCGCCATGGCCCTGGCCTGGTCGGCGGCCGTGGGCGGCCTCTATCTCGCGCTGAGGAAGGACACCCGCGGCGCGCTCGTCATCGGTCTTTGCGTGCTGAGCCATTGGGTGCTGGACTGGGCCACGCACCTGCCCGACCTGCCGCTCTGGCCCCATGGCCCCGTCGCGGGGCTCGGCTTGTGGAAGTCCACCTCCATGACGCTGATCGTCGAAGGCCTGATGTTCGCCGCGGGCCTCGCGCTCTACCTGCGCGCCACCCGCGCGCGGAACGGCGTCGGCCGCTGGGCGTGCATCGCCTTCGCCGCCTTCCTGCTCATCGCCTACTTCGGCGCCACCTTCGGTCCCCCGCCCGCGGACATGGGCGCCCTCGCCTGGTCCGCCCTGCTCTGCTGGCTCTTCCCCCTGTGGGCCTGGTGGTTCGACAAGAACCGGGAAGCGGTCACCGCTCCCGCATGAACGCGGACGCCGCCTCCAGCGGCAGGCGCCGGCCTGCGAGGTAGTCGTCCAGGCAGAGCGCGACGAGGCCCGAACGCAGGGGCCTCGATGCGATCTCCTCCCGGCTGAGCCAGTGGCAGGCGAGGATGTCCGCGTCCAGCGGGCTCGCCTCGCCATCCCCGACGGAGCCCGCGAAGCAGACCCGCAGGTAGTCCTTCCCGTTGGCGGCGCGGAGCGCGTAGATGCCCACGAGCGAGGCCGGCGCGAAGGCGAGGCCCGTCTCCTCGCGGACCTCGCGCACGGCGGCGTCGAGCAGGGCCTCGCCCTCCTCCACATGGCCCGCGGGCTGGTTGAGGACGCGCGGGCCGTCCCCATCCCGCTCCTCCACGAAGAGAAAGCGGCCTCTCCTCTCGATGACGGCGGCGACGGTGAGGGACCAGGGCATCGGCCCATTGTGGGCGCATCCGCCGCGGGAGCGGTATCGTCTTGGGACCCCGCCGGAGCCGCCATGCCCGCCGACGCCTCGCTGCTGTCCGACCTGCCGCTCTTCGCCAGCCTCCGGCCGAAGGAGCGGGCCCTGCT
This sequence comes from Holophagaceae bacterium, assembly GCA_035495995.1. GTDB lineage: Bacteria > Acidobacteriota > Holophagae > Holophagales > Holophagaceae > JAFDVN01. The sequence continues at coordinate 762 of DATJFC010000151.1, read as the reverse complement.
GGCGGAGGCCGTGGACCACCGCGCCCTCGCCGGGGGCGAGACCCTCTTCCGCGCCGGGGACCCCGGCCAGGGCATGTTCATCGTGGTGTCCGGCGAGATCGAGATCTCCGTCATCGACCACGCGGGCCAGAAGATCGTCCTTTCCCACTGCATCCGCGGCGACGCCTTCGGCGAGCTGGCCATGCTGGACGAGGGCCCGCGCTCCGCCACCGCCACGGCGCTGGCGCCCTGCGAACTGCTCGAGATCGACCGCGGCGACCTGCTCCTGCTCGTGAAGAAGAGCCCCGAGGCGGCCCTGCACCTGCTCGGCGCCATGGGCGCCATGACCCGGAAGGCCGACATGCTCCTGCGCACGCGCGTCGCGCGCAACGCGCAGGAGGAGATCAAGGATGCCCGGAGCGCCCTCGAGAAGGTGACGGACTGGGTCGCGGCCTTCTCGGGCAGCATGGTCTTCCTCTTCACGAACGCCGCGTGGTTCGCCGTCTGGATCTGGCTCAACGTCAGCGGCATCTCCCGCTTCGACCCCTACCCCTTCGGCTTCCTCACGATGGTCGTGTCGCTGGAGGCCATCATCCTCTCCATCCTCGTGCTGCTGTCGCAGAACCGGCAGGCCGCCAAGGACCGCATCCGCGACGATGTGGAGTACGACATCAACGTGAAGGCCGAGCTGGAGGTGGCCCACCTCCACGAGAAACTCGACACGACGCGGGAGGACCTGCTGGCGCGCCTCTCGCGCATCGAGGAGCGGCTCGGCCGCTGATC
>DATJFC010000150.1:0-2793 GCA_035495995.1 Holophagaceae bacterium | reverse complement strand
CCCAAGGAGCCCCCGATGAAGCCCGCGATCCACCCCGAGATGCACGAAGTCACCGTCCATTGCCAGTGCGGCAACGAGTTCAAGACCCGTTCCGTCAAGACCGAGCTGCGCGTCGAGATCTGCTCCGCCTGCCACCCCTTCTGGACCGGCAAGCAGAAGCTGATGGACACCGCCGGCCGCGTCGAGAAGTTCAACCGCAAGTACGCCAAGAAGGAAGAGGCCGCCGTCGCCGTGGCCGAGGCCGCAGTCGAGCCCGCGACCCCTTCCACCCACGAAGCCTAGATTCCGCGATTCCGAGGACGGGCCGGATCACCGGCCCGTCCTCTTTCTTTGCGCGCGGAGATGACCCATGCACGACCAGCTTGAAGCGCTCCAGGCCAGGTTCCAGGAAGTGGAAGCCCAGCTTCAGGACCCGGCCATCGTCACGGACCCGAAGCGGCTGCGGGACCTGACCAAGCTGCGGGCGGAGCTGGAGCCCGTGGTCCAGGCTTTCGAGCGCCAGCGCGTGCTCCAGAAGCAGCTGGAGGAAGCCGAAGGCATCCTCGCGGACAAGGCCATGGACAAGGACCTGCGCGAGATGGCCGAGCTGGAGATCCCGGACCTCAAGAAGGGGATCGAGTCTGTCGGGTCGGAGCTGCGCCTCCTCCTCATCCCGAAGGATCCCAACGACGCGAAGAACATCATCCTCGAGGTCCGCGCCGGCACCGGCGGCGAGGAAGCCGCGCTGTTCGCGGCAGAGATCTTCCGGATGTACGCGCGTTTCGCCGAGCGCAAGGGCTTCAAGGTCTCCGTGCTGGACGAGAGCGAGGCGGAGCAGGGCGGCCTCCGGGAGGTCATCGCCATGATCGAGGGCGATGGCGCCTACTCCCACTTCCGTTTCGAGTCCGGCGTCCACCGCGTCCAGCGCGTGCCGAGGACGGAGACGCAGGGGCGCATCCACACCTCCGCGTGCACTGTCGCCGTCATGCCCGAGGCCGAGGAGGTGGACATCGACATCCGCAAGGAAGATCTGCGCATCGATACCTTCTGTTCCGGCGGCAAGGGCGGCCAAAGCGTGAACACGACCTACTCCGCCGTGCGGCTCACCCATTTGCCCACCAACACCGTCGTGAGCTGCCAGGACGAGCGCTCCCAAATCAAGAACATGGCGAAGGCCATGACGGTCCTGCGCTCGCGCCTCATGGAGAAGGCCCAGGCCGAAGCGGACGCTGCCAGCGCGAGCCTGCGCAAGTCGCAGGTGGGCAGCGGGGACCGCAGCGAGAAGATCCGCACTTATAACTTCCCCCAGAGCCGTGTAACGGACCACCGCGTGGGCGTGACCATCCACCAGCTCGACAAGTTCATGCAGGGCGAGATCGAGCCCATCCTCGAGCCGCTCCGCGCCGCCTTCGAGGCCGAGCGGCTCCAGCAGCTGGAGGCATGAAGAAGGGGCCGCGGCGCGGCCCCTTCTTCATGCCTGGCCGGCCGATCAGTTCTTCAGCGTCACCGTCTCGGCCGTGGCCAAGTGGAAGCTCAACGGAGCGGCGGCGTCGATCTTGATGATCGTGTCCGCGGTGCCCGCCGCGACGGCTGTGCCGGCCGCGGCGCCGATGGCGGCACCGCCCAGGGCGTGGTCATTCTTGTTGTGCTTATCGGAGAGGATGCCCACCAAGGCGCCCAGGGCCGCGCCGCCGCCGATGAACTTGGCGTCGCGCTCCCCTTTCGGCGAGCCCGTCACGGCGTGGGTATCGGTATCCACCGTGTTGTCGCCGATGGCGGTCACCTTGATGGAGAGCACGCCCTTGCCGCTGCTGAGGCGGCCCGCGGGCACGCTCTGGCTCACGACGCCCTTGACCACGGTCCCGGCGGGCCAGGCCGTGGTGCCGTTGACCGTCACCGGGGCGGTCAGGGTGCCGCTCCAGGGGTCACCGGCCTGCTGCTTGTCGGTGGCGAGGCTCTGGTCCAGCTTCACGCTGAAGGCCGTGTCGGCCGGCACGGTGACGGATGTGATCTTGGGGGTGGCGGTGGCGGCGGCCAGGTCGGCGGCCTCCTTCTTCTTCGCGGCCTCCCGCTTCTTGGCGTCGGCGAGCTGCTTCTCGAGAGACTTGATGTGGCCGGTCTGGAGCGTCTTGCTGGTCTCGGCGTCATCGCCGCCTGCGGCCTTGCCGGCCTTGGCGTCCGCCAGCTCCTGCTGGAGTTCGGCGACGCGGGCCTGCTCCTGCTGGGCGGCCTGATCGGCCATCTTCGCGGCCTCGCTTTCGCGGTTGCAGGCCAGGGACCCCGCCAGGGCCAGGGCCAGGGCGGTGGGGAAGGTGAGGGTGCGCAAGTTCATGGGGGCTCCTTCGGGACGCTAAGGGCATTAGTCTAAAGGCGGAAGCGAGGCTGTCCGCCCTCAAACATGAACCTCCCTGATCCCAACCCCTTGGACCCCCGCGAGGAATCGGTCCTCAAGACGCTCATCGAGGCCTACCTGGAGGCCGGCGAGCCCGTGGGGTCGCGGCTGCTGGCCAAGCGGTACCCGGAGGCGCTCTCCAGCGCCACCATCCGCAACGTGCTTTCGGACCTGGAGGAGGGCCAGCTCGTGAGCCAGCCCCACACGAGCGCCGGCCGTGTGCCCACCGAACGCGCCTACCGCTACTACGTGGACCGCTGGCTCCGGGCGGGTGAGGCCCGGCCCGGTCCGGCGGATCCGCGCCTGGAAGAAGCGCTCCGGGGCCTGGACTTGGATCCTGAGGCCTGGGCCCGCCAGGCCGGGCGCGTGCTATCAGAGGTGTTCCAGGGCGTCTGTCTCGCGCTTCCGGTGGGTCTCGTGCA
>DATJFC010000149.1:0-6141 GCA_035495995.1 Holophagaceae bacterium | reverse complement strand
GCTCGGCGAGCGCATCTTCGCTGCCGAACCGGAGAAGCTGGCCAAACTCCGCGACAAGGGCCATGTGCTCTGCGGCGATGTGCGCTTCGGCGAGGCGCTGGCGGTGGCCGCCGCCGTGACCCCCGTGCCCGGCGGCGTGGGCCCGCTCACCATCGCGGGTCTCATGCGCAACACGCTGAGGGCCTGCGAAGCGCTCGGGCGTTAGGGTTTCTTGCTGGCGACCGGCTGGAAGTGACCTTGAAATAGGCCGGCGCCGGGGACGATGTCCACGATCATGCGCGAGACGCTGAGCGGCTCCATGATCGTGACGAGGATGCAGGCGACCGCGATGGCGCACGGCGGCGCAGGACGGGCTCCATGCCGAGTCGCTAGGCGTGCGTCGGCCGGGGGGAGGACGCCCCCTCTTCCTCCAGCGCGTCCATGTTCGCGATGATCTTCATGAGGGCCTTCCGGAGCGCGGCTTTCTCGCTGCCCTCCAGGCCCAGTTCGACGGCCCCGCGCACCTTCGCCGCGATGGCGCGCACGCGCTTCTGGAGCGGCTCCGTCCCCGGAGCCAAGCGGATGATGATGCGCCGGCCGTGCTTGGGGTCCGGCTCCGACACCACCATGCCGCGGGCCGCGAGGGTCTTCACGAGGCGGGAGGCGGTGGGGTCGTCGATCCATACCCGGGTCGCCAGCTCGTGCAGGCTGTGGGGCCCGTGCTCCATCAGCATCACGATGATCCAGTACTGCTGGGGCGTGAGCCCGTCCGACTGCAAGTGGCCCCACAACGCCTGTTTGATGCGGCGGCGGGTGGCGGCCACCAGCTGCCCGATGGGGACGCGTTCCAGGAATTCGGTCGGCGGATGTTCTTGCATAAGCAAGAACCTACCCTCGTGCATGCCTCGTGGGAAGAGGTATTTTAGAGGCCGCGCAGCTGGGCCGGAACTTCCGCCAGCGGCCATTTCTCCTGCTCGCCGGTCGCCAGGTGCTTGGCGGTGACGACGCCTTCGGCGAGCTCGCCATCCCCCAGGAGCAGCACGGTCCGGATGCCGAGGCGGTCGGCGGAGGCGAGCACCTTCTTGAGGGCGAGGCCGCGGGTATCGAGCTGCACGGCGAGGCCCGCGGCCCACCACTGCTGGACGAGTTTCATGGCTTCCATCGCGGCCGCGGGGCCCAGCGGCACCAGCAGGGCAGGCGGATCCGCGGGGACTTCGCCCTTCACCTGCTGGACGATGGTGGCGAGCCGGTCCAGGCCGATGGCCCAGCCGAAGGCCGGCGTGTCCGGCCCGCCCAGCTGCTTCACGAGGCCGTCGTAGCGGCCGCCGCCCAGGAGGGCGCTCTGGGCGCCGAGGTCGCTGGACAGCACCTCGAAGGCCGTGCGCGTGTAGTAGTCGAGGCCGCGCACGAGGCGGGGGTTCTCCTCGAATGGGATGGCCAGCGCCGTGAGCAGCTCCTTCAGCCGGGCGTGGTGCGCGCGGGAGGCCTCATCCAGGTAGTCCGTGATGACGGGATGGCCTTCCAGCGCGGCCTGGCACTTCTCGTTCTTGCAGTCGAGGACCCTCAGCGGGTTCTCTCCGATGCGGCGGTGGCAGTCCTCGCAGAACCGCGCCTCGCGTTCTTGGAAGAAGGCTCGGAAGGCGGCGTAGAAGGCGGGCCGCGATTCAGCGTGCCGACCGAGTTGAGGCTCAGCTTCAACTGCGTCAGGCCGAGCCCCTTCAGGATCTCGAAGAGCAGCAGCAGGCTCTCGGCCTCCGATTCCGGGCTGGCGATGCCGAAGGTCTCGGCGCCGATCTGCCAGAACTGCCGGTAACGGCCCGCCTGCATGCGCTCGTAGCGGAACATCGGGCCGATGTAATAGAGGAGGCGCGGGTCGCTGGAGCCCAGCAGCTTGTGTTCGATGAGGGCTCGCACGACGGCGGCCGTGTTCTCGGGCCGCATGACGACCTCGCGGTCTCCCCGGTCCTTGAACGCGTACATCTCCTTGTTGACGATGTCCGAGCTCTCGCCCACGGAGCGCTTGAAGACCTCCGTGTACTCGAGGATGGGCGTGCGGATCTCCTCGTAGCCGTGGCGCGCGAAGGCGGCGCGCGCGGTATCCTCGACGACGCGGAACGCCCGCAGCTCGGAGCCGTAGAGATCACGCATGCCTTTGACGGATTGGGCCATTCCGACACTCCCCAGGGCGCTGGCGGCGTCCCTCGTATCCTTCAGCCTAATGGCTGGGGGCGCGAATCCCAAAGCGGAGAAGGCCCCGCTGGTGGTGCTGGACGCGGGGCACGGCGGCGAGGACACGGGCGCCAAGGGCCGGAACCGCCTGCTGGAGAAGGACGCCGCGCTGTCGATCGCCAAGGCCGTGGGCGCGCAGCTGGAGAAGCTCGGCTGCCGCGTCGCCTACACCCGGAGCGACGACACCTTCATCCCGCTCTGGGACCGCGCGAAGATCGCCAATGACCAGGGCGCGGACCTCTTCGTGAGCCTGCACCTCAACGCGGCCAAGGCCCGCGCGGCCACGGGGAGCGAGGTCTACTTCCTCTCCCTTGGCCAGGCGGAGGCCGACGCCCAGGCGACGGTGGACGCGGAGAACGCCGGGGCCGCCGAGGGCGCTCCCGGAGGCGGCGATGTCGTGGCCAGTATCCTCGACGACCTCGCCCAGAAGGCCTATCTGCGGGATTCGGAGGCCCTCGCGGTGGATGTCCAGCGGGAGCTGAACCGCTTCGCCGGCATCAAGGAGCGCGGCGTGAAGCAGGAGCCTTTCATCGTGCTGCGGGGCGCGGCCATGCCCGCGGTGCTGGTGGAATCCGTCTTCATCTCCAATCCCAAGGAAGAGAAGAAGCTGAAGGACCCCGGTTTCATCGCCAAGCTGGGCCAGGCCATCGCCGCGGGCGTGAAGCGCTACCTGGCCGACGCGGACGGCACCGTCCACCGCCGCGCCGAAGACGGCGACCACCCCGCGCCGAAAGTGCTGGAACGCTGAACCAGCAGCGTCCGATAGGTGGGAGGCTCCACCTCCAGGCGCAGAAGGCTACTGGGAGAACAGCGCAGTGCGCTGTTCGATAGGTGGAGGGAACGCCGACCCTCCGGGTCGGACGTTCGAGTCGCCCATGAAGGAGAACCCCAAACAACACAGCCCCGCCGGAAGGAGGGGCTGGAAGAAGTGGTGCACCCGAGACGACTCGAACGTCCGACCTACAGCTTCGGAGGCTGCCGCTCTATCCAACTGAGCTACGGGTGCCCGCGATCCTCCAGGATGCCCTTTCACGCCGGGCCTGTCCAGGCTGGAGCCTTTGCGGGGCCGCTCGGGGTTGCCAGCCATTTGCGCCGCTGATGCGGATATTCCCTCCTCGCCTGCCAAGATGGAAGTTCGGTCTTATCGAGGCTCGCCATCCGAATCCCCTTATCGACTCTGATCTTCATCGCCGTCCATCTGGCCTGCTTCGGCGCCCTCTTCGTCCACTTCAACTGGTGGATGCTGCTGGTGCTCGCGCTCAGCTACGGCATCCGCATGTTCGGCGTGACGGCGGGCTACCACCGCTACTTCAGCCACCGCACCTACAAGCTCGGCCGCGTGCCGCAGTTCCTGCTGGCCTTCTTGGCGCAGACCTCGGCGCAGAAGGGCGTGCTCTGGTGGGGTAGCCACCACCGGGACCACCACCGCTTCTCGGATTCGGAGCAGGACCCCCATTCGCCCAAGGCGCACGGGTTCTGGCATTCCCACGTGGGCTGGATCCTCAGCGCCGCCCACACCGGCTACGACCAGGACGGCATCAAGGATTTCGAGCGGTTCCCCGAGCTGCGTTTCCTCAACGAGCACCATTGGATCTGCCCCTGGCTCCTTGGCATCTTCGCCTTCGCCTTGGGCCGGTGGATGGGCGTCGGCGGGATGTCGGGCCTGATGTGGGGCTTCCTCTTGCCCACCGTCCTCCTCTGGCACGGCACCTTCACCATCAACTCCCTGTGCCATGTCTGGGGCAGGCGCCGTTTCGAGACCACGGACACCAGCCGCAACAACTGGGTCCTGGCCCTCCTCACGCTGGGCGAGGGCTGGCACAACAACCATCACGCCTACCAGTCCAGCTGCCGTCAGGGCCTGCGCTGGTGGGAGGTGGATCCAACCTATTACGCGCTCCGGGTCTTCGGTTGGTTGCGCGTGGCGCGGGACATCCGGGGTTTTCCCAAGGACTTCGGCCGGTTGCGGACCGAACCCTGAGGCCGCTGGCCGTCGGGGACATGCCGTTCCCCGATCGGCGCTAGAGCCTTCCGGACCGCTCCGCTAGCCTGGGAGCGATCTGGATATTTGGAGGCTCCGTGAGCGAGGCCAGGCCCAAGGCCGTGATCAAGAAGCGCTTCCCCTGGGGCTGGGCCGTGCTGGCGCTCCTGGGCGCGGGCGCGGCGGTGATGGGCGTCTCCGCCCGCAACGCGCCGGTGGCCGTGAGCCTCGGGGCGCCGACGGTGATCAGGGCCGGAGCGCGGAACCCCACCGTGACGGCCTCGGGCTACATCGTGGCGCGCGTCCGCGCGACGCTCTCCAGCAAGGTGCTGGGCCGGGTGTCGTGGCTGGGCGTGCAGGAAGGCAGCCGCGTGAAGCGGGGAGACCTGCTGGCCCGCCTCGAGTCTCCGGATCTGCAGGCGGCGCGGAACCAGGTGAAGGTCCAGCTGGACCAGGCCCTCATCGACGAGGGGCGCGACGAGCAGCTCGTGAAGGCGGGTGCCCTCGACGAGGCCACGCTGGACCGCGCCCGCAGCCAGGTGGCGGGGATCAGGGCCCAGCTCGCCTACCAGGACGCGCTCCTGGAAAGCATGGTTCTGCGCGCGCCTTTCACAGGCGTCGTCACGCAGAAGCTGTCGGAAGTGGGCGAGACCGTGGCGCCGGGCAGCGCCGGCGGCGCCAACGCCATCAACGCCATCCTGGTCATGGCGGACTTCAACACGCTCGAGGTGGAGGTGGAGGTGAACGAGACCTCCATCGCGAAGCTGCGCAAGGGCATGCCCGCGGAGATCCGGGTGGACGCCCTCGATCCCGCCGTGCTCAAGGGGCACCTTCGGGAGATCTACCCCAGCTCGGACCGGCAGAAGGCCGTCGTCCTCGTGCGCGTGGCGCTGGAGGAGAAGAACCCCGTCCTCGTGCCGGACATGGGCGCGAAAGTGACCTTCCTGGGCGAGCCCTACGATCACGATGCCGTGATCCTCGGCCGCGAACAGGTGCTGAAGGACGAGCGGGGGCGCGCCTACGCCTGGGTGGACGAGGGCGGCATGGCCGTCCGGAAGCCCGTCTATGTGCGCGCGGAGAATCCCATCGGCCTCGAGGTCTCCGGCCTTCCGGCGGACGCCCAGCTCATCGTGGCGCCGCCGGAGGGCCTGCGGCCCGGCGCAAGGCTGAGAGTGAAGCCCGCATGAACGGCGGCGAGCCCATCGTCCGGCTCCGGGGCGTGGCCAAGAGCTACTGGCGCGAGGCCATGGAGATCCCCGTGCTCCAGGGCATCGACCTCGACATCCCCAAGGGCGACTATGTGGCCCTCATGGGCCCTTCTGGTTCCGGCAAGACGACGCTGTTGAACCTCATCGCGGGCATCGACAGGCCGACAGCGGGCGAGCTGGAGGTCTGCGGCCACGCGCTGAACGGGCTCGACGACGATGAGCTGGCCGCCTGGCGCAACGCCTGCGTGGGGTTCATCTTCCAGAACTACAACCTCGTCCCCGTGCTCAACGCCTTCGAGAACGTGGAGCTGCCCCTGCTGGTCACGCGCATGCCCCGCCGCGCCCGGCGCGCCAAGGTCGAGGAGGCCCTCGCGCTCGTCAACCTCGCGGACCACATGGAGAACTACCCGCGCCAGCTCAGCGGCGGCCAGGAGCAGCGCGTGGCCATCGCCCGCGCCATCGTCACGGACCCCGAGCTCATCGTCGCCGACGAGCCCACGGGCGCCCTCGACGGGCGCAACGCGGAAGAGGTGCTCGGCCTCATGGAGCGGCTCAGCCGCGAGCTCCAGAAGACCATCCTGATGGTCACCCACGATCCCAAGGCCGCCCGCCACGCCCGGGTCCAGATCCATCTTGAGAAGGGCGTGCTGGACAAGACCGTGGAGACGAACCGTTGAGGTACCTCCCGCTCATCTGGAAATCGCTGTGGCGCAGCAAGCGCCGCACGGTCCTGGTGCTGCTGAG
>DATJFC010000148.1:0-9953 GCA_035495995.1 Holophagaceae bacterium | reverse complement strand
GTGCCGAGGGATCTCCAGACCATCGTCCTCAAGGCCATGGAGAAGGATCCCGCGCGGCGCTACGATTCGGCCCGCGCCTTCGGGGAGGACCTGCGCCGCTTCCTGGATGGCGACCCGATCCAGGCCCGCCGCCCTTCGCTCGCGTACCGCTCCGGCAAGCTGCTCCGGAAGAACCGCCTCGTGGCCGCGGTCCTCGCGCTCTTCCTCGTGGCTGCGGGCTACGGGCTCTATTCGGCGCTGCGGGCCCGCTCCCAAGTGCGTTTCGCCCAGCAGCTCGCTCAGGACGTGGAACGGCTCGACAGCCGCATCTTCCAGGTGAGGAGCCTGCCCCGCCATGACGCGGGTTCCGAGATCCGGGAAGTGCGCGCCGAACTTGCGAAGCTCCAATCTGAAACGGAATCGCAAGGCCGCTGGGCCCAGGGGCCCGCGCGCCTCGCCCTGGGCCGCGGCTACCTCGCCCTCGGCGATCTCGAGAAGGCGCGCGTGCAGCTGGAAGCCGCCCGCAAAGCCGCGCCGAAGGACCCGGACGCGGCCCAGGCCCTCGGGGCCACGCTCGCGCGGCTCTACGTGGGCGAGCTCGAGGGCCTCCGGGGCCAGGCCTTGGAGGAGCGGCGGAAAGAGCTCGAGCCTGCGCTCCGCGTCCCCGCGCTGGCGCTCCTGAACGAGGCCCGTGGCCGGAGCCTGGAGGGCTCGGCTTACGCGGAAGGTCTTCTCTCCCTCGTCCAGGGCCAGCTCGATGACGCCCTTTCCAAGGCCAAGCAGGCTCAGGAGGGCCAGCCATGGTTCCCCGAGCCCTGGCTGCTGGAAGCGGAGATCCGGAAGGAGCGGGCCATGAACCTGCTCACCGCGGGCAAGCGGGACGAGGCCGTCGCGGAGATGGAGGTCGAAGGCGCCTGCCTCCGGGCCGCCGAGGACCGCGCCCGGAGCGCGCCGGAGCCCCTGGTGGAAGAGGCCCAGCGCCGTTTCGCGCTGCTCAGCCTGAAACTGGACCAGGGCCAGGCCGCCCCCGCCGATCGCGACTGGGCGCTCGAACCCACCGGGCAGGCGCTGGAAGTGGATCCGGACAGTTGGCAGGCCCTCAGTTTCGCCACGGCCATCCACCGCCGCTGGGCCACTTACCTCCTGAACCGTGGCGAGGATCCCAGCGCCGAGCTGGACGCCGCCGCCTCGGACGCGGAGAAGGCTCTCGCCCTCAGGCCTTCGGAGGCCGCCCTCTGGGTGAACTGGGCCACGGTGCTCCGGAACCGCGCCGAGCGCGTGCTGAGCCAGGGCCGAGATCCCGAGCCCTTTCTGCAGCGCGCTGAAGCGGGGCTCCAGAAAGCGCTCCAGCAGCCGCGCCTCCACGACTACCTGCTGGACGGGCTGGGCAACATCCACGCGCTCCGCGCGGAACGGCAGCTGCAGACCGGCCAGGACCCTGCGGTCGAGGTGAAGGCCGCGGCGGAGGCCCTGGAGGCGGCCTCCGCGCTGCGCCCTTGGGTGGGCCACGACTTCAGCGAGGGCGCCGCCTACCAGACCTTGGCCCAGTACGAATCGTGGACCGGCGCGGACCCCATGCCCGCATTGGAAGCTGCGCTGCGCTGCCACCGACGAGGCCTGGCTTTGCAGCCCTCATCGATCCAGTCCCAGCTGGGCGTGGCGTCGACGCTGCTGGACCGTGCGCAGGCTTCCGAAGGCCAAGGCGCCGCGGCGGATCTTGCGGAGGCTCGCGAGGAGATCGCCAAGGTGCTCGCGAAACAGCCCGGCAACGCCGATGCCCTCGCCTCCTACGCCCGCGAGCGCGCGCTTTCCGCCTTCGCGACCCACGATCCCGCCCTCGCCCGGGAGGCGCTCGCCCTCCAGAAGCGCGCCGTATCCGCTTCTCCCAACAACCTCGACCTCCAGATCGCATGGGGCGCCATGGCCCTTGATGCCGCGCGGGAACAGAGGCTGCCTTTGGATGCCGGCGCGGCCGCCGCGCTCCATCAGGCGGCGAAGGCGCGGCCCTGGGACGGATGGACGCAGCTGCTGGCGGCGGAATTGGCCATGCGTGAACACCGCGAGGCTGAGGCGCGGGTGCTCGCGCAAAAAGCCCAGACGCTCAATCCGGCATTGAAGCGGGAAGCCCGGCGGAGAGGGTTGGTTTGACGGCGGCGACTGGCCGCAGGGATTCCCCAGCGCCCGATCAGGCCTCCTCGGCGGGAGAGACGCGCGAGGGCAGCCGGGGCTTCAACGCCTCGGAGAAGTCCCCGCCTTCGGCCAGTTCCTTCACCAATGCCGATCCGATGACGGGCGTGGCATCCATGTCGCGGATGGCGGCGAGGCTGGCGGGGTCGCTGAGACCGAAACCCACGGCCAGGGGGCGGTCCGTGATCCGTTTCAGGTCCTCCAGGCGCGCGGCCACGGAGGCCAGGTCGGTGGCGCCCTGCCCTGTCACGCCCAGGCGCGCGACGACGTAGGCGAAGCGTTGGGCGAAGGGGTAGGCCTCGCCTGGATCGGGCCGTTCGGCCAGCAACGCCCTGGCGCGGCTCATGCCGGTCGTCGGCGCGAGCAGGGGCACGACGGGGTAGCCTCCGTCGCGCATCGCGGATTCGAATCCGGGTTCCTCGCCGAAGGGCAGGTCCACCACCAGCAGCGCCTTCACGGGCGTGGGGCGCAGCAGGCGGAGGAGCTCGTCCGCCTCCCATTGGAGCAGCGGGTTCAGGTAGGTGAAGAGGATGATGTCGGGGGACGCCTCGAGCCCGGCCAGCGTCTCCAGCGCGCGGCGCGGGGTGACGCCGCGGGCGATGGCGCGCTGGGCGGCGGCCTGGAGCACGGGGCCATCGGCGATGGGATCGGAGTGCGGCAGGCCGATCTCCATCGCCTCGATGCCGAGGGTCTTCGCCTCGGCGAGCAGCGCCGGCAAGGCCTCCAGCGAGGGATCACCGGCCATGATGAAGGGCAGCAACGGGTTCATGGACAACCTTTGAAGGTGTTAACCGCGGATTCCGCCGATTCACGCAGATGATTTTGGAATCTACGAAATCCGCGGTTCAAGTTTTAGAGCCCCAAACGAGCCTGGTAGGTGGAGAGATCCTTGTCGCCACGGCCCGAAAGGCCGAGCAGCACGGTGCCCACGCCTTCCTGCGCGAGACGCGGCAGCATGGCGAGGGCGTGGCTGGATTCGAGCGCGGGCAGGATGCCCTCCAAGCGGCATAGCCGCTGAGCGCCATCCATGGCTTCATCATCACTTGCGCGCCAGACTTCGACCTTATGATCGGCGGCCAAGGCCGCCAACTCGGGACCCAGGGCCGGGTAATCGAGACCCGCGCTGATGGAGGCGGTCTCCGCGGTGCGGCCTTCCGCGTCCTGCAACACCAGCGTCCTGCAGCCGTGCAGCACGCCCGCGCGGCCGCCTGAGACGCGGGCCGCGTGCTCGCCCAAGCGCTCGCCATGACCGCCGGCCTCCACCGCGACGCGGCGAAGCGGATCGTCCACGAAGGGCAGCAGCAGGCCGAGGCCGTTGCTGCCGCCTCCCGCGCAGGCGATGACCGCCTCCGGCAGCGCGCCGGTCTGATCCAGCGCTTGAGCACGGGCTTCCTCGCCGATGACGGTCTGGAAGGTCCGCACCATCGTGGGAAAGGGATGCGGGCCGAGCGCGGAACCGAGGATGTAGTGGGCGGTGCCGCAACGGCCCGCCCAGGCGCGCAGCGCCTCGTTCACGGCCTCCTTCAGCGTTCCTTGTCCGCTTTCCACGGGCACCACATCGGCGCCGAAGAGCCGCATGCGGGCCACATTCGGCGCCTGCCGGGCCATGTCCGTCACGCCCATGTAGACCGTGCACTTGAGGCCCAGGCGCGCGCAGGCGGCGGCGGTGGCGACGCCATGCTGGCCCGCGCCGGTCTCAGCGATGATCTCGCCCTTCCCCATGCGTTTGGCGAGGAGGGCCTGCGCGATCGCGTTGTTGATCTTGTGCGCGCCGGTGTGGGCGAGGTCCTCCCGCTTGAGGAAGAGGGCCTTGAGGCCCAGGTGCGCGGCGAGGCGAGGCGCGGCGGTGAGCGGCGTGGGGCGGCCCACGAAAGCCCGCAATTCGGCTTTCAACTCGCGTTCGAAGCCCGGATCGGCCAGCGCGGCGCGGAAAGCCGCCTCCAGCTCCAGCAGCGGCGTCATCAGCGTCTCCGGCGCGTAGCAGCCGCCGTAGCGCGTGGAGCCGAAGCGCGTCGGCAACTCAAAGGTGGAGGGCATGGGCGTTCTCCAGGAAGGCGGCGACTTTGACGGGGTCTTTCAGGCCTGGCGAAGACTCGAGGCGGCTGGCGGCATCCACGCCCCGGAGGAAGCACTTGGCGTCCGATGGCAGCGATCCTAGCCGCTGCTGGAGCGTGGTCCCGTCCAGCCCGCCCGCGAGCAGGAAGGGGCCTGGCGGCGGATGCAAGGCCGCGTGGCTTTCCCCGGATCCGCCTTGCACCCCGGTCACCGCGGGGCTGGGCTCCCACAGATAGAGATCGGCCTCGATGCCTTCCTGGCCGGGCTCGTCGGGCCAGGGCAGCAGCACCTTGAGCCCGGCGGCCTTGAGGGCGCGGGCCACCTCCGCGCGGGCCTCCCCGGCATGGGGCTGGACCCAGCCCAGGTCCGCGGCGCGCGCCTGTTTGATCATCGCGTCCGCGTCATTCCCCACGCGCACGAGCACGCCGCGCTCCCCCGCGCCCGCGCTGGCGGCCTCGATGTCCCGGCAGTGGCGCGGGCTGGGGAGATGGTGGACGAAGCCCACCAGATCCGCGCCCAGGTCCAGCGCGAAGCGGGTGTCTCCGGCGCGCGTGAGGCCGCAGACCTTCGCGATGAGCTTCATGAGGCCTCCTGATGGATGGCCGCGAAGACCCGGCGCAGGAAGGCGGCGGGATCCGGGCTGCGCATGAGGGCCTCGCCGATGAGCACCGCGTCGAAGCCCGCGCGGAAAGAGGCCGCGGCGTCCTCCGGCGTGGCCAGGCCCGATTCGCGGATCAGCACGGCCTCAGGAAAGGCATGCCGCAGCGGGCCCGCGTCCGGCGCTCCCAGGGTGAAGGTGGCGAGGTCCCGGGCATTGATGCCGACGAGCGCGACCGGAGCCGCCTGCGCGAAGGGCACCTCCGTGAGGTCATGCAGTTCCACGAGCGGCTCCAGGCCTCGCGCCAGGGCGGCCTCGGCGAAGGCCGCCGTGTGGCCCTTCAGCACCCGGGCGATGAGGAGGACGGCTTCCGCCCCGCAGGCGGCAGCTTCGTCCAGGTGGGCCTCCGAAATCACGAACCCCTTGTAGAGACGGGGCAGGCCTGCCCCCGCCGCGGCGGCCACGTCCTCGGCGGACCCGAGGAAGAAGGCGGGCTCGGCCAGCACCGAGACGCAGGCCGCCCCGCCCTGCTTGTAGGCGGAGAGCTGCGGCTCCAATGGCGTCCCCAGCGCGAAGGGGCCCAGCGAGGGCGAGCCCTGCTTGTACTCGGCGATGACCGCCCCGCCCCGTTGGGCGCGGGATTGGCGGAGCGCCTTCGCGAAGAGGTCCTGCGGACGGCGTGGCGCGGCGGGGGCGGCCTTCATGTGCGAGAGGCGGAGCAGCTCGGCGTGCAGCACCTTGGACAGGTGGGAGCTCGCGGGGAGCCGCGCGTCGCGGACGAGATCCTGGGCGGGAAGAAGCGCGCTCATGCCCTCACCTCCGGGAACGGCAAGGGGAATTCGAATCCGGCTTCCAGCGTCTCGCGGCATTCGGAGAAAGCGCCGGGCAGGCCCTCCAGCGGCAGCCCGCGATGGAGCAGCAGGCCGAGCCCGGCCTGGAGCGCGACGCCATCGGCCACGGCGGGGCGGAACGCCGGCTCCGCGGCTCCGCGCGCGAGGGCGCGGGCCACCGCGAGGGCCTCCGGCCGGTCAGCGACGCCCAGCGCGTCACGCGCCGGCAGCGGCACGCCGAGATCCCGCGGCACGAGCACCTGGGCCGGCAGCGCGCGTCCCTCGCGCACTTCGACGACGGTGGTGGGGCCTTCGGTGGAGGCCTCATCCATGCCGCGGCCCTGGGCGCTCTTGCCATGGACGACGAAGGCGCGGAGGAGCCCCTGCCTGGCCAAGACCTCGGCCATGGGCGCGACGAGCTCTTCCCGCGCTACGCCTAGGAGCTGGAAATCGGGCCGCGCCGGGTTCAGGAGCGGCCCCAGCAGGTTGAAGATGGTGGGCACGCCGAGCCGTTTCCGGATCTCCTTCAGGCGCCCCAGCAGCGGGTGGTAGGCGGGCGCGAAGAGGAAGGCGAAGCGGCGCGCCGCGAGGTCGCCCTGGAGCTGCTCAGGCGTGCGGCCGAGGTCGTAGCCGAGCCCCTCCAGGAGGTCCGCGCTGCCGCAGACCGAAGTGGCGGCGCGGTTGCCGTGCTTCACGATGGGCACTTCCAGGTGGGCCAACAGCAGGGCCGCCAGCGTGCTCAGGTTCGCGGTGCCGGCGCCATCGCCGCCGGTGCCGCAGGTGTCGAGCACGGGCACGGGCGCCTTCGGGAAGGGCACGGCCACTTCCAGCAGCGCTTCGGCGAAGGCGTGCAATTCGTGGGCCTCCGGCGCGCGCTGGGCGAGCAAGGCCAGGCAGGCGCCCACCAGCAGCGCGTCCGTGTCCTGGTCGATGAACAGGCGCATCAGCTCCTTGGCCGTGGCCTCCGGAAGCGGGCGGATGGGGTTGTGGGTGGTGAGGAGCGTCATCGGGGGATACCTGCGAGCTTGAGGAAGTTGGCGAGCAGTGAAGGCCCTTCGGGCGTGAGGATGCTTTCGGGATGGAACTGCACGCCCCAGCGGGGCAGCGACTCGTGTGCGATGGCCATGATCTCGCCGCCGCCCGACTTCGCCGTCACGCGCCAGCACCCGGGCAAGGATGCGGCATCGGCGATGAGGCTGTGGTAGCGGCCGACAGGGAAACCCTGCGCGATGCCTTCGAAGAGCCCGGCCCCTTCGTGATCGAGGGGCGTCGCTTCGCCGTGAAGCGGCTCCTTCGCGTGGATGACGCGTCCGCCGCTGGCGGCCACCAGCGCCTGATGGCCCAGGCAGACGCCGAGCACGGGGATGGCCGTCCGCGAGGAGGCGATGGCCATGTGGCCGGGGCTCTGGGTGGGATGGCCCGGACCCGGCGAGAGCACGATGGCGGCGGGCCGCTTCGCTTCGGCTTCCGCCAGGGAGATGGCGTCGTGGCGGACGACCTCCACAGGCGCGCCCAGGGTCTCGAAGGCCTGCACGAGGTTGTAGGTGAAGCTGTCCAGCGCGTCGATCAGCAGGATCATCGGGCCACCTCGTCCAGGAGCATCGCGTCCAGGTTCACGCCCAGCGCCGCGGCGGGCGCGGCCATCTTGTGGATTGTCTCGCGGTATTCCTTCGAGGGGTCGGAGGCCCGGACGATCCCGGCTCCGGCCTGCAGGTAGGCGTCGCCGCCCGCGTACACGGCGGTGCGCAGGATCAGCGCGGTGTCCAGGCTGCCGTCCGCCGCGAGCCGCAGCAGCGCTCCGCCGTAGGGCCCGCGCTGATCGCCTTCCATCTCCGCGATGCGCTGGGCCGCCCTGATCTTGGGCGCGCCGCTGACCGTGCCCGCGGGGAAACAGGCCGCCAGCGCGTCCAAGGCATCCAGGCCAGGGCGGAGTCGCCCCTTCACCGTCGTCGTGAGGTGGAGCACATGGCTGGTGCGCTGGAGCGCCAGCGGCTTCTCCACCCGGACGCCGCCTGGGACGGAGATGCGGCCGAGGTCGTTGCGGGCCAGGTCCACGAGCATCTGGTGCTCCGCCAGCTCCTTCGCGTCGGAGCGCAGCGATTCGAAGCGCGCGGCGTCTTCGGCCTCGTCCGCCCCCCGAGGCACGGTGCCCGCGATGGGCAGCGTTTCGGCTTCGCCTTTGGAGACGCGCACGAGCATCTCCGGCGAGGCGCCGGCCAGGGCGAAGCCCTCCCATTCGAGAAGGAAGGCGTAAGGGCTGGGATTGAGGCGCCGCATGCGCCGGTAGGCCGTGAGCGGGGAGGGCGGCCGCTTCACGCGGATGCGCTGGCTGGGCACCAGCTGGTAGACATCGCCGTCGTGGATGAGGTCCAGGGCGCGCCGGACGAAGGCCTCGTAAGCCTCCCGGCTCTGCAGCGGATCCGCTTCAGGCTCGCCCCGCTCCTCCTGGGCCTGGATCGGCGACTGCAGCGCTTCCTTCAGCGCGTTGAGCCGCTGGGCGGCCTCGCTCTCCGAAGGCGCCATGACCTGGAGTTCGGCCACCTGGTGGAGGTGGTCGAAGACGAGGGCCGCGTCGAAGCGGCGCATCCATGCCGTAGGCAGCCCCAGGCTGTTCCGCGCGGGCAGCGGCAGGGTCGGCTCCAGGGCGCCGAGCGCCTCGAAGCCCAGATACCCCGCGCAACCCACCCCGATGGGCATGGCGTCACGGCCTTCGGGCAGTCCGGTATCGCTCGCGAGCGTCCCCCGGTCCGCCGTGATCGGGCCCGCGAGGCCGCGGATCGCGTCCACCCATCCGCGGCCCGGCGGGTCGAGGCGGAGCTCGCCTTCGCCCTGGACCAGGACGAAGCTGTGGCGTCCGACGCGCTCGCCTTGATCGGCGGATTCCAGGAGCAGACTCGCGCCTTGGCGCTTCAAGGCGAGGTAGGCCGAGAGGGGCGTCAGAAGATCGGCGGGAAGTCGGTGGCGCAGCAGCATGGGAGGTCCAAAACAGAAAGCCCGGTCACGGGACCGGGCTCAGAAGGGGAAACGGCGGAACGCTAGTCTTAGGCGCCGAGTGTGCCTTCCGAGCCCGCATGCCACCACCAAAAGCCCAGCTGGGCTTCACGGCGGGAATGGGCGAGGAAGGACTTCATGCAGGCTCCATCAAAACCGGGCCGGCTCCGGGCTGTCAACAGCCATTCAGCGGCGGAGGCGCAGCATCGCGGGATCCAGGGCCGGCGCGGGGATGCGCGGCAGCGGGCTGGGGACCGGGCCGAAGCGGCGTCCCTGCTCCCAATCGGTCCGGGCCTCCGCGACTTCCTCCGGAGTCCGCCCGACGAAGTTCCACCACATGAGGATGGGCTCGGGGAACGGCGCGCCGCCCAGCAGCATGAGCCGGGCGCCCTGCTCCGCGTGAAGGTCGAGGGAGACGGCTCCCGGCGCGAGGGGATAGATGACGCCGATCTCGAGCGGCATGCCGCGGAGCGCGGCGCGCCCGCCCACGAGCGCGAGGGCGTGCTCAAAGGCGGGGTCGAGGGGAATCGAGGCCGGACCCTCCCTCGAAGCCAGCAGCTCCGCTCCGACGATGGACGAGTACGCCTTCGCAGGCGAGGCTTCGCCGCCCAGCGCGCCCATCAGCACTGTGGCCTTGACCGGACCGAATCCGGCCTCGGGCAGAGCCTCCACATGCTGGAAGGCCGGGTCTTCATGCCGCGCCTCCTCGGGCAGCGCCACCCAAAGCTGGACGCCGTGGAGGCGTGGCGAACGCGGAGAAGGGGTCTCCTCCGAATGGGCGATGCCGCGTCCGGAGGTCATGAGGTTCAACTGCCCGGGCCGGATGAGCTGCTCGGAACCGAGGCTGTCCCGGTGCAGCACTTCGCCTTCGACGAGCCAAGAGACCGTCTGGATGCCGATGTGGGGATGGGGGCCGACACTCATGCCCGGGCCCCGCACTTCATCCGGACCGTAGTGGTCAAGGAAACACCAAGGGCCCACCAACCGCCTGCCCCGCGTGGGCAGCAAGCGCCGCACGGCCGTGCCCTCCCCGAGATCAGCCATGCGGCCGCGAATGCCTTGGATGGGATCTGGGCTGGCCATGGGCGCCTCCTTCGCGCGCACTCTACCAGCCGCCCTGTGTTTTGATGGAGGGAGGTGTCCTGATGAACGAACAGCCCGTGCCTCCTTCATCCATCCACGACGAGCCCGGCCTGGGGCCCCGGGGACCCTGGAGCTTCCTGCGGGAGGCCGCGCCAGGCGGCTTCAACGCTTCGGGCAAGTGGCTTCTGGCCGGCTGGCTCCTCCTATCGCTGGCGCCCGCATGCCTCTGG
>DATJFC010000147.1:0-6354 GCA_035495995.1 Holophagaceae bacterium | reverse complement strand
CCCGCCTGGGCCGGGTCTTCCGTCGCCCATCCGTCGCCGAGGACCACGGGGACGGCAGGCGGCGCCTGCCCGGCCATCGGCACGGAAACCAAGAGGGGCGCGAGCATCCAGCGGAGGAAGAGGACGGCGGCCGAGACCGTGTTGCGTCGTGAAGCCACCGGTGCCCCCTGGAAAGATCCTCCGGCATTGGAGCATGGATCCCGGTGTTCAAGACAAGCCCGGCCCCGGATCCGCTCGGTGCCAGGAGCCGGGCGGCAGGAGGCCCGAGGCGACCCCCTGCTTCAAACCGATCCTCTTCTGCCTTGGGGCTCAGGCCTGCCCACTCGGCCTCAGTGCCAGAACCCGACGAGCTGGAGATCCAGAGCCACTTCCTTCTTCAGTCCGATTTTCGCCACGATGTCGGCGCCGCCGACGCCCCAGTCGTCCCGGTTGATCTTGATCTCGCCCTCGTAGCTCCAGGTGTCGTTGCCGGCGCCGTTCTTGCCGAAGCTCATGTCGAAGGGGATGACGATGTCCTTCTGGACGCCGTGCATGTCCAGGGTGCCGCCCACCATGACGTGGCCATCCTGCTTCCAGATGTGCTTGGAAGTGAAAGTGATGGCGGGGTACTTGGCGGCATCGAAGAAGTCGGCGCTCTTCAGGTGGTTGTCCCGGGTCCCGTTGTCGGTATTGATGGAGGCCGTGTCGATGACGATTTTCACCTTGGCGTTGGCGAGGCTGTCCGGATCGCCGCTGACGCTCACCTGGTACTTGTCGAAGGCGCCCTCCACCTTGAAGAGGGTCTTGGCGGTGAAGCCGATGCGGGAGTGGATGGTGTCGGGCGTGAAGACCTTGTCCGCCGCGAAGGCGGGCAGGGTGGTGACGAGCAGCAGGGCGGCGAGGGCGCGGCGCATGAATCCTCCAGGCGATACGGTTGGGATGGCGGGAAGGCTCGGGCTGTGACGGGCCATTCTACGCCGGGCCGAAATCCGCGGCGGAGATCCCCTTCGCGCGCCGGGTCTCCAGCAGATCGGCGAGGATCACCGCCGCCGCCGCCGCGTCCAGCAAGGCCTTGCGCCTGTCCGCCTTCACGCCGCGCTGGGCGAGGAGCCGCTCGGCCTCGGCGCTGCTGAGGTGCTCGTCCCAGAGCAGGTGCGGGAGGCCCGTGCGCGCCGACAACTCCGTGGCAAAGGCCCGGGCCAAGGGCGCGGTGGCGCTTTCGGCGCCGTCCTTGTGTTTGGGCAGCCCCACGACGAGGGCCTGCGCGCCCTCTTCCTTGCACAGGCGCGCGAGCCGGTCGAGGACCGCGCCTTCCGCGGGCCAGACCGCGAAGGGCGAGGCGAGGATCTCCAGCTCGTCGCAGAAGGCGAGGCCGATCCGCTTCGTCCCGTGGTCGATGGCCAGCCAGCGCATGGGAGGATGCTAACGGATGCGCGGCGACTTGGTGATCGGAACGGGACTCGGGGCCTGGCGGCTGAGCTGGACCGGGGCCGGGCTCTGCGGATTCCGGCCCACCGGGGACGAGGCCTCCGCCGCGACGGGTCCAGACTGGGTGAGGCAGGCTGCCGCGCGGCTCAAGCGGCACTTGGACGGCGAGCCTCAGGATCTGTCGGAGCTGCCCCTCGACCTCTCGGGCCTCAGCCCCTTCCAGCGCGCCGTGGCCGAGGCCTTGCGCCGCACACGGAACTGGGCGATCACCTACGGCGACCTCGCGGCGCTGGCGGGGAGGCCGGGCGCCGCGCGGGCCGTGGGCCGGGCCGTGCGGGACAATCCGCTGCTCGTCCTCGTCCCCTGCCACCGCGTGGTGGGCGCGAAAGGGCCCGGCGGCTGGAGCGCCTTCGGCAGCCCGGAAGTGAAGGCCCGGCTGATGGCGCTGGATCGCCTTTAGACTGGAGCCGGAGGCTTCTTGCCGCACGCCTGGCCCGATGACTTGCTGGCCGTCCCGCACAGGCGGGACGTGCCCTTCGCCAAGCTGACGACCCTGGGGGTCGGCGGCCTCTGCCGCTGGCTCTTCGAGCCCGTGGACGAAACGCAGACCGCGGCCTTCCTCCGCGCCTGCGCGCGCGAAGGGCTGCCCTACCGCATCCTCGGCATGGGTTCCAACCTCGTCATCCTCGACGACATCGAGGTGCCCGTGCTGCGCCTGCGCTTTCCGGCGGAGCTGAAGCGCGACGGCCTCTCCTTGAGCGCGCCCGCCAGCTTCGGCCACATCCGCATGAGCCAGCAGGCGGCGGAGATGGGGCTTTCCGGCCTCGAATACGCCGCCGGCATCCCAGGCTCCGTGGGCGGCGCGCTGCGCATGAACGCGGGAGCCTACGGCGCCGAGCTCATCGGCGTGCTCGAGACCTTCCGCTTCCTGACGCCCGAGGGCGAGCTCGTGGAGAAGCGGCCCGATCCGGGCGAGTTCAAGTACCGCTGGAGCTTCTTCGCGGAGGCGCCCTTCGTGGCCACCGCCATGACCGTGAAGCTGGCCGAGGGCGATCGCGAGGCGATCAAGGCCCAGGTGGCCGTGAACATGGAGAAGCGCGGCACCAGCCAGCCGCTCTCGAAACGCAACGCGGGCTGCATCTTCAAGAACCCGCCCGGCGCCTCCGCCGGCCGCCTCATCGACCAGGCCGGCCTCAAGGGCCTGCGCGTGGGCGACGCGGAGGTGAGCCCCGAGCACGGCAACTTCCTCGTGAACCTGGGCCACGCCAGCGCCGCCGAGTTCGCCGAGCTCATGGACCTCGTCCGCGCCAAGGTCCAGGAGGCGCACGGCATCGAGCTCGAACCTGAAGTCGAGATCTGGCGTAACCTCAAACCTCCAGCCTCCAGCCTCCAGCCTCCAGCCTGAAGATATGGCCCTCCCCAGCCGCACCCGCCCCCGCCGCCCCTGGCTGCCCTTCGTCAAGGCCGGCCTCGTGCTGTTGCTCGTGCTGGCGGCGGGCTACAGCCTGCTCACCCTGGCCCAGCGCTACCTGGGCCTCCAGCGCCTGGTCATCGAGCAGGTGGTCGTGACGGGCACGCGCGGCGAGCGCGCGCGGGAGATCCAGCGGCTCGCCGAGGAGCGCTGCCTGCACCGGCCCCTCTTCTGGTTCGACGCCGAGGGCCTGCGGGACGCCGTGGAGGGCAAGCGCTGGGTCCGGGGCCTGCTCATCCGCAAGGAGCCCCCCGACCGCATCACACTGGTCGTGCAGGAGCGCAGGCCCCTGCTCTGGCTCGTGCGTCCCGGCGGCACCTACCTCGTGAGCGAGGACGGCGTCGTCATGGGGCCCGTGGATCCGGCGGATCCGACGCCCCTGCCCGTCGTCGTGGATCCGGGCAGCGAGCGGGACGAGGGCTTCCTGGGCATCCTCAACGCCGCCCGGGCCCTGCGGGCCAGCCAGCCCGACTTCTACGACCGCATCGCCGAGTTCCGCTGGACGGACAAGGGCCCCACCGCCTTCATCGAAGGCTTCCAGGCCCCGATCTACCTGAACCGGCGCGACGCCGCGAAGAACGTCCCCAACTTCCAGGCCATCTTCGTGGACGAGCTGCTGAAGAGCCCCGACTTCGCGAAGATCCCCTATGTGGACCTGCGCTGGGGCGACGACTCGGAAGGCTACGTGGCCATCGGACCCACCGGCAGCGGCCCCGCCAAGACCATCCAGAAGAATTGACCGCGATTTTATCCTTCCCGAAGTCTCGAACCCCCGGCGGATCTGCGCTAGAGTCATCGCAGGGATTCAAGGGACGCAATGGCTCAACGCGCTGTACTGCTCGGAGTTGATCTAGGCGCTAGTAAAGTCATCGCAGTCGTCGCCGTCCAGGAAGAGGACGGATCCCTCCAAGTGACCGGCGCGGGCATGGTGAGCCCCCAAGGCGGCATCCGCATGGGCGAGGTCAACGACATGGCCCTCACCACCAGCGCCATCCAGCGCGCGGTGGACGAAGCCATGCGCACCGCGGGCCAGGCGAAGGTGAGCGGCATCAAGGTCGTGGTGGACGGCGTCCAGTTCAAGGGCGAGAACCTCCGGGACTCTATCACCATCTCCAACGCGGACCGCATCATCGCCGCCGCCGACCGGGACCGCGTGCTGGACCAGGCCACGGCCAACTGCAAGCTGGCGAAGGAGGAGAAGGTCCTCCACCGCATCCCCCAGATGTTCCACCTCAAGGGGCAGCGGGACGTGCGCAACCCCGTGGGCATGTACAGCGAGACGCTGGAGGCGGAGGTCCGCCTCATCGTCGCGCCCAACACGGTCGTGCGGAACATCCAGAAGGCGCTGGACGATTCCGGGCTCGACGGCGCGGGCCTCATCTACTCGCCCTTGGCCAGCGCGGAAGCGGTGCTGAGCCGGGAGGACCGCGAGAACGGCGCCGTCGTCGTGGACATCGGCGAGGAGCTGACGCACCTCGGGGTCTTCCTCCACGGCAGCCTCTTCCACTCCGCGGCCATCCAGGTGGGCGGCAAGCTGTTCACCAAGGACCTGGAGATCACCAAGCACCTCGGCGGCATCTCCGCCGCGGAGAAGATCAAGGTGCGCTATGGCACCGTGCTGCCCTCCGCCATCCAGGGCGAGGAATACATCGAGCTCGAGGAGGAGGGCCGCCAGGTCAGCCGCCGCGAAGTGGCGGAGGTGCTCCAGGCGCGCGCGCACGAGCTGCTCAACCTCGTGCTGGCCGAGATCGGCCGCACGGGCGCGCTCCACGAGATCCACGGCGGCGTGCACCTGGTGGGCGGCGGCAGCCTGCTCACGCACCTGCCCATCCTGGCGCAGACCATCCTCGGGCGCCCCCGCGTGGCCCTGGGCCGCGTCCAGGGCGTCACCGGCCTGCCCCAGGTGACGGGCAACCCGCACTGCACGAACGCCCTCGGCGCCATCAAGTTCCTGGCGCGCGAGCTGAACGACGGCGTCTCCGGGGGCGATCGGCGCGGCGGCGCCGGGCGCAACCCCGTCGACTGGATCAAGAAGATGTTTTGAGGAGGATGGTGAACATGCGTGAGACGCCCTTCCTGCCCGAACCCCAGCACCTGCCCGGCGCCAGCATCAAGGTCGTCGGCGTGGGCGGCGCCGGCTGCAACGCCATCAACCGCATGGTCGAGGGCGGCGTGAGCGGCGTCGAGCTCATCGCCATGAACACCGACCAGCAGTGCCTCGGCCTCAGCCAGGCGCACGTGAAGCTGCCGCTGGGGCCCCAGTCCTCGCGCGGACTCGGCGCCGGCGGCAATTCCGAGCGCGGCGAAGTCGCGGCGGAAGAGAGCCGCGAGGACATCCTCGCCGCCCTGCGAGGCGCGGACATGGTCTTCATCGCCGCGGGCATGGGCGGCGGCACGGGCACCGGCGCGGCGCCCGTGGTGGCCAGCTGCGCCCGCGAGCTGGGCGCCCTCTCCGTGGCCGTCGTCTGCACCCCCTTCCAGTTCGAGGGCCGCGCCAAGGGCGACCGCGCGCTGGCCGGGCTCGACAACCTGCGCGGCTCGGCGGACACCGTCATCGTCGTCGCCAACGAGCGGCTCAAGGGCTTCGTGGAAGCCCGCGCCAGCCTCAAGGACATGTTCCGCGCCGGCGACTCCGTCCTCATCCAGGGCGTGCGCGGCATCGCGGACCTCATCCTCCGCCCCGGCATCATGAACGCCGACTTCGCGGATGTGGAGGCCATCCTCCGCGACGGCGGCGAGGCCCTCATCGGCACCGGCCAGGGCCGCGGCGAGGAGGCCGTCCTCGACGCGCTCAAGAAGGCGCTGGCCTGCCCGCTGCTGGAGCGCGCCCAGACCGGCGCCGCGCGGCACGTCATCGTCAGCATCGTGGCCAACTGGGACCAGCAGAACTTCCTGGGCGTGGAGACGGCCATGAACTACCTGCAGGACCACTACCACGGCGTGGCCGAGATCAAGCTCGGCACCGTCGAGGCGCCGGAGATGGAGGACCGCGTCCATGTGACCGTGCTCGCCTCGGGCTTCGACGGCGACGCGGAGCTGGAGCAGGAGCGGCGCCAGAGCCTCAACCTGGAACCTTCCATGTCCGTCGTCCGCACCGGCCCCATCTACGGCGAGGTGCCCGACCACGCGCCCGCGCCCATGCAGGGCCATGCCCCCATGCACACGCCCACCCCCACGCGCCTCCTGCCCCAGGCCCCCACCCCGAGCGGCGAAGTCGTCGGCGCCGAGGACCTCCATGTCCCGGCGATCATCCGCCAGGCGCAGGGAAGATTGCCGATCGAGTAGCGGTCGAGGCCGTGTTTCGGGAGCCCGCCATGACCTCATCAGGCCAGGATTCGAAATTGAGGGGAAGTATCACCCCAAAAGTTATGGAGTTCGCGGGGCAAGCACTCTTCTGGATTGGATTTGGAATCTTTCTAGCCAACCGCTTTCCATCCGTGCTTGGAAAGATGGGCTTTTTACTCGGGGGAGTGGGC
>DATJFC010000146.1:0-8768 GCA_035495995.1 Holophagaceae bacterium | reverse complement strand
GATGGACCTCGACGCGCTGCTCGCGTGGTGCGATGTGGTCACGCTGCACATCCCGCGCACCAAGGAGACGACGAACCTCCTGGACGAGGCGGCCCTGAGGAAATTGCGAAAAGGCGCCTGCGTCATCAACGCCGCCCGCGGCGGGCTCGTGGACGAGAAGGCCCTGCTCAAGCTGCTGGACGAGGGCCACCTCGCGGGCGCGGCGCTGGACACCTTCGTGACGGAGCCGCTGCCCGCCGAGTCGCCGCTGCGCCGGCACCCGCGCCTCGTGCTCACGCCCCACCTCGGCGCCTCGACCAAGGAGGCCCAGCGCGCCGTCAGCGCCATCCTCGCCCGCCAGATCCTCGACTTCATCCAGACCGGCGCCATCCAGGGCTGCGTGAACCTGCCGCCCCTCTCCGCCGAAGCCGCGCAGGAGATGGGCCCGTGGATGCCGCTGATGACCGCGCTCGGCAAACTCTGCGCGCGCCTGATCCCCGCCGCGGAACGGCTCCATCTCACCTACGCGGGCCGCGTCGACAAGCTCGACCCGCGGCCCCTCACCCGCCTCCTGGTGGCGGCGCTGCTGGGCCCCGCTTCCGGCCGCGTCACCCCCGTGAACGCGCTCCAGGAAGCGGCCACGCGCGGGCTCGAAGTGAGCGAGACCGTGGGCGGCGACGGCGACGGCTTCGACCGCCTGCTCCGCGTGCGCGTGGAAGGCGGCGGTCGCGTCCGCGAGATCGAGGCGACGCTGCATCGCGGGCCCCGCGTCGTGCGTCTCGACGGGGTGGAGCTGGACTTCGACCCCCGCGCCCACCTCCTGCTCATGCGCAACGAGGACCGCCCCGGCGTCATCGGGCTCATGGGCTCGCATCTGGGCGCGGGCGGCGTCAACATCGTCAACTTCGCCCTGGGCGCCACCGGGGACGGCCAGGCCCTCGGGGCCATCACCGTGGACCGCGAAGTGCCCGCGAAACAGACGACGGCGCTGCGCGCCATCCCCGGCATCCTCGACCTGGAGGTGCTGTGATGCGCGTCCTCCTCTGCCGCCACGGCGAGACGCCCTGGAACGCCGAGGGCCGCTACCAGGGCCAGATCGACATTCCCCTTTCGGAAACCGGCGAGCGCCAGGCCGCCACGCTGGGCGCGCGATTGAAAGAGGCGCCCATCGCCCGGGCCGTGGCCTCGCCTCTTTCCCGCGCGCGGCGAACGGCGGAACTGGCGCTGGGCACGCGCGCCGGCATGCTCTCCACCGAGTCCGGCTTCCTCGAAATCGCCCACGGCGCCTGGGAGGGCAAACTGGCCTCCGAGATCGAAGCGGAGGACGGGCCGCGCCTGAAGGCCTGGCGCCAAGCCCCCGATACCGTCCAGATGCCCGGCGGCGAATCGCTCCAGCAGGTCCTCGACCGCGCCTGGCCAGCCTTCGTCAGCGCCTGCGCGGGCCTCGGGGCCGAAGACACCTTGCTTCTCGTGGCCCATGACGCGGTGAACCGGGTGTTGCTGGCCCGCATCCTAGGGCTGCCGCTCGCCCGGATCTGGGCCTTCCGCCAAGCTCCGGCCACGCTGAACCTGTTGGAAGGTCCTGATCCCACCCGGATGGAAGTGGTTCGCCTCAACGACGCCGCCCATGTCGCGGGATTGTTCGGAGAAGCTCGGCATTTGGCTGTTTGATTTGTCACCTTTCATATCTATCGAAACAATTCAAAATCAAACTTAATCATATTATTTTCAATATTTATATATTAATATTTAATTTAGTCATTGATTGATTACAAAAATAATTTTCAATGCGTATTTAAATATAATTAATACAAGTTTTAAATAATTGGCATGCCCCTCGATTACTCCTGGTTGCCCTTACACAGGAGGATTCCATGGGTAACCCACTCTCATCCCTTTTCCGCGGTCTGGCCCTTGCCACCGCCCTTCCCCTGGCCGCCGCTACCGGAACGGCCAGGGCGCCGAAAGCTCCCAAGGCGCCGGCCCACGCCATCAACCTCAACACCGCTTCGGCCACCGAGCTGATGCAGCTGCCCCACATCGGACAGAAGACCGCCGAGCGCATCGTCGCCTTCCGCAAGGAACACAGCGGATTCCGGCGACCGGAAGAGCTGATGGACGTGAAGGGCGTGGGCGAGAAATCCTTCGCCCAGCTCCGGCCCTACCTCACCGTCGCGTCCGCGAAGTGAGGCCGCCCATGCGCCCCGGCGGACGCGAACGCGGCATGTCGCTGATCGAAGTGCTCGTCGCCACCGGAATCGCCGGGGTGCTGGGCATGGGCGCCCTTGGAGCCGCCCGGCTCCAAGGGCCGTCCCTGGCCGTGGCCCAGCGGGAGATCGAAGGCTCCCTCGACGAGGCCTTCACGCTCGCCCACGCCTCGGGCCAGCCCGTGGAGGTCTCCGCTTCCCGGGTCAAGGACATCGGGCACCTGCCCGTGAGCCTGCCCCGGACGGTCCGCTGGGGGCTGATCCCGGGAACCCCCCTGCCGCCCAACCTGGACCCGGCGACCAAGGCCCTCGCCTCGGGCGAAGCCCACGCCGTCATCACCGTCACGCCACGGCACACGGCCACGGCGACGGTCTGGTTCCTCAACGACGGAAGCGACACGCTCTGCATCCGCGTGAACGACCGCGGGCGCCTGACGATGCTGCGGTGGCGCGCCAGCCAGCGGCGCTGGGGGAGGGCCTGATGCGCATCCTGGATCTTTCTCCCGATCAACGCCCCCGGGAGCGCCTGCTCGCGGGGCACGGCGAATCGCTCTCCGACGCCGAGCTGCTCGCCCTCATCTGGGGCACGGGGCGGCGCGGCCTCAACGCGGTGGAGCTCGCGCAGGAGCTGCTCGGCCGCGCGGGAGGGCTCGCCGGGCTCTGGAGCTTCGGGCTCTCGGACCTCACGAGCCAGCCGGGCATCGGCCCCGCCCGGGCCAGCCAGCTCTGGGCGGCCCAGGAGCTCTGCCGCCGCAGCCAGCGCCGCGCGGAGCGGACCCGCATCACGAGTCCCCGCGCCGCGGGAGACTACCTCCTGCCGCGCTGCCACGGCTGGAGCGAGGAACGCTTCGGCCTTCTGGCCCTCAACGCCAAGGGCGAACTGCTGGCGGAGCGCATCCTCAGCCAGGGCACGGCGACCGCGACGCTCATCAGCCCCCGCGAGTTCTTCCGCGAGGCCCTGCGCTACGGCGCCAGCAGCGCCCTGGCCTTCCACAACCACCCGAGCGGCGACCCGACCCCCTCCTCCGAAGACCGCCTGCTCACCAAACGCCTGCGGGCCGCGGGCGAGAGCCTCGGCGTGCCCCTGGCGGACCACCTCATCCTCGGCACCGACCGCTACCACAGCTTCCGCGCGGCCGAAGGCTGGGACCGCGTCGGGTAGGAGAAGCCATGTTCCGCGAACCCGGAAAACTGAAAGTGTTCCAGCTCGCCGACCAGGTCGCCTGCGGCGCGCTCCGCGCGGCAGGCGGCTCCATCCTCGCCGGGCCCTTGTGCCGCGCGGCCCTGAGGCCGCCGCTCGCCATCCTGGAGGGCTGCGCCTCCTGGCAGGACGAGGCCTTCGTCCGCCAGCTCCAGGTCGCGCGCATGGGCGCCTCGGAGCTGCGGTACCTGCTCGGCCTGGGCCGCCGCGTCGGCTTGCTGGGCGCCGAGGCGCAGGCGCTGGAGGAGGAGGCCTTCCACCTGGTGAAGTCGCTGCAGCTGCTGTTGAAGGCGCAGAGAAAGCAGACGGCGGAGCGGAGGGGAAGAACCGGCTGATGCGGCGCGCCACCCTCCGCGATTCGAATCCCGTTCCCGCCGATGAAAAGGCGGGCCGCACGCGCGGGACTGGTTGGCGGTGGGAGTGGGATTCGAACCCACGGAAGGTCGCCCTTCGCCGGTTTTCAAGACCGGTGCCTTAAACCGCTCGGCCATCCCACCTTCGCTTCCATGATCCGCAGGAGACCGCCCTTCCTGCAAGTTCCCTTGAGCGGCGCGGGGTGCCACGGTAATCTGGTCCCTTCGGAGAGTTGCCGGAGTGGCCGAACGGGCTCGCCTGCTAAGCGAGTGTATTGGGTAAACCAGTACCGGGGGTTCGAATCCCCCACTCTCCGCCAGAAATGGGCCGCGAAAGCGGCCCTGATTTTTGGCGGGGAGCGGGGGATGAGAATCCTCAACGGCGAGGCGTCTGAGCCGGGATGAAGGGCCAGGAGGACAGCGCATCGGCGCTGTCCGACGCCAGCCATTCACGCGGCGAAGGCCCCGCCGTTGAGGCGGCCGGAGGGAATCCCCCACTCTCCGCCAGAAATGGGCCGCGAAAGCGGCCCTGATTTTTGGCGGGGAGCGGGGGATGAGAATCCTCAACGGCGAGGCGTCTGAGCCGGGATGAAGGGCCCGCCGGGAGGCGGCTTTTTCATGGGGCCCGCCAAGGGCCTCTGGCGATGCCCAGGCCCCTGCCCCACAATCCCTCAATGGGAGACCCAGGCCCCAACGCCGCGCCGGTGGCCCCCGCCCCGACGGGGGCGGTCGTGCCGGGCGTGGCCTGCCTGACCCTCGACGGCGCCTTCGAGCGGGTGAAGACCGCCTTCCTCCGCCACCATCCGGACGGGGACCTGGAGCTGCTCCAGCGCGCCTACCGGCTGGGCCGGGCCATGCACGAGCGGCAGTCGCGGCGCAGCGGGGAGCCCTACTTCTTCCACCCGCTGGCGGTGGCCCTGAGCCTGGCCGAATGGCGCCTGGACGCGGTGAGCATCGTCTGCGGCATGCTCCACGACACGGTGGAGGACACGCTCCTCACGCTGCCTGAGGTCCGCGCCCAGTTCGGGGACGAGGTCGCGGTGATCGTGGACGGCCTCACCAAGATGGGCAAGCTCGCGTTCACGGACCGCCACCTGCTCAACGCCGAGAATGTCCGCAAGCTGCTCGTCGCCATGGGCAAGGATGTGCGCGTCCTCGTCGTGAAGCTCGCCGACCGCCTCCACAACATGAAGACGCTCGGGGCCATGCCGGAGGAGAAGCGCCGCCTCATCGCCCGCGAGACGCTGGAACTCTACGCGCCTTTGGCCAACCGCCTGGGCATGGGCGCCGTGCGGCTGGAGCTGGAAGACCTCTCCTTCGCCTTCCTGGAGCCGGAGCGCTTCAACGAGCTGAAGGCCGCGGTGGAGCGCAAGCGCGCCAAGCTCGAGGACACCATCGAGGAGACCCGGCTGCTGCTCGAGGTGACGCTCCGCCAGCAGGGCGTGAAGGCCGCCGTCACCGGCCGCGTGAAGCATTACTTCGGCATCTGGCGGAAGATGGACGCGCAGGAGCGGGCGCTCGAGGACATCCACGACTGGCTAGCCTACCGCATCCTCTGCCCCGACCGGCCCAGCTGCTACACGGCCCTCGGCATCGTGCACGGGCTCTTCAAGCCGATCCCCGGGCGGTTCAAGGACTACATCAGCCTGCCCAAGGAGAACGGCTACCAGAGCATCCACACTTCCGTGCTGATGCCCTCGGGCGACGCATTCGAGATCCAGATCCGCACCGAGGCCATGCACGCCAGCGCCGAAGCGGGCATCGCCGCGCACTGGACTTACAAAGACGGCCGCCTCGCCAACCGCGACGAGATCAACCAGGCCGCTTTCCTGCGGCGCATGGTGGAACTGCACCAGGATTCCCGCGACAGCCGCGACCTCGTGGCGAACCTCAAGGGGGAGCTGAGCTTCCGCACCATCCAGGTCTTCACCCCGAAAGGCGACCTGCGCGCCCTTCCCGAGGGCTCGACCCCCATCGACTTCGCCTACGCCATCCACACCGAGGTCGGGCACCGCTGCGTCGGCGCCAAGGTGAACGGGCGCATGGTGCCGCTGCGCCAGCCGCTCTCCAACGGCGACCGGGTGGAGGTGCTCACGCGCCCCGACCACAAGCCCAGCCGCGACTGGCTGGGCTTCGTGAAGTCGGCGTCGGCCAAGGCGAAGATCCAGGCCTTCATCCGCGAGGAGGAGCGCGCCCGCGCCATCCAGATGGGCCGCGAGCGGCTTGAGCGCGAGGCCAAGGCCGCCGGGATCCGCGTGGAGGACTCCGAGATCCACGCCCAGCTCACCGCGCGGCTCAAGGATCTCCGCCAGCCCAACTGGGACAGCTTCCTCGCGGCGGTGGGCTTCGGCCGCGTGAACCCCCAGCGGCTGCTGGAGCCCTTCCTGCCCGAGCCCGCCAAGCGCAAGGCCAAGCCCGTCAAGCTGGCGCTGGACGACGCCATCGTCGTGGACGACACGAGCGGCGTGCTCTACAGCATCGCCTACTGCTGCAAGCCCATCCGGGGCGACGAGATCACGGGCTACATCACGCGCAACCGCGGCGTCGCCATCCACCGCGCCGACTGCCCCCAGCTGGCCAGCAGCACCCTGCATCCCGAGCGCCGCGTGCCGGTGAAGTGGGGCCAGGGCGGCGGCGTCTTCGACACCGAGATCACGCTCACCACGGAAGACCGCACCGGCATGGTGGCCGCCATCAGCGAGGCCGTACAGAAGTCCGGCATCAACATGCAGCGCTTCCAGGCCGCCGCCAGCGAAGAAGGCACCGGGCTCTTCCACATCGCCCTGCGCGTGCGGGACCGCGCGCACCTCATCGACCTCATGAACGGCCTCCGCAAGGTCCGCGGCGTCTTCACCATCGAACGCGTGCGCGGCTCCATCTTCGGGAAGATCTGACACTTGAGCGACGGAGACGCGGAGGCGCGTAGAAAAGCCTCACCGCCAAGACACGAAGACCGCAAAGGTTCACGAAGAAGGGCGGACGCGCCAGGCCGGCGATATGCCCCGCCCTCTCCGCGTCCTCCGTGCCTCCGTGCTGGAAAGGGCTTTGCTCCATGAGCCCACCCTGGAGACCGCCGGAGGCTGGCGAGCCGGTTCCATGGGCGCGCATCGAGGCCAGCCTGCGCCTCGCCGCCCGCTCGGCCCATCCGTTCAAGATCAGCCGCCGCGTTCCCGAGGACAGCCGCCGCGCGGCCGTGGCCGTGGTGCTGTGGGGCGACGCGGAAGGCGCGTCCAAGCTCGTGCTCGTCCAGCGCGGCCACGGCGCGCCCCACCACCCCGGCGAGATCGCCTTCCCGGGCGGCATGGTCGAGGCCCGCGACCCCGATCTGCCCCGCACCGCGCGACGCGAATTGGCGGAGGAGCTGGGCATCACCGACATCTGGGAGATCGGCTGCTTCCCCGACGGCGTGGCCAAGGCCCGCGTGCGCTTCACGCCCGTGCTCTTCCGCTGGGAAGCGGAGGAGCCCCGGTTCACGGTGGACGCCGAGCTGGAGCGCGCGCTGATGCTCCCCCTCGCGCCCTTGCTGGACGCGCCCTGGAGCGTGGAGGTCCTCGACCGCCAGGGGCTCGCCATCGACGTGCCGCGCCTGGAGCTGGATCTCGGCGACGCGACCCCCACGCCGCTCTGGGGCGCCACCGCCTTCGTCCTCAAGGCCTGGCTGGACGCTTTGGCGGCCGTGTGATCAGCGGTTGTAGGGGAACTCGCTGATCCAGTGGAAGCCGCGGCTCATGAGGTTGAACTTCGAAGTGTCGCGGTTCTCCACGCTGATCGCCACCTGGAGCTGCTTGGCTTTGAAGACACCTGAGACGACGCCGGACTGGCCTGGGACGGGCGCCTTCAGCGTCACCTGCCCTACTGGAGGGGCATTGGGGACCACCTCGCCGGAGTTGTCTTCCACGGGAAGCAAGGAGATGGGTCCCTGCATGGGGTCACCCTGGACTTTGAAGAGTTCCGTCGATCCGTTCATGTTCCAGGTCCTGACATAACCCTGGAGCAGCACGAATTTCTTCCAGCGGTGCGCATCGTCCGCGCTGGGGGGGACATCCTTGCCATCCTCGTTGAAGGAGTCGACCAGGTAGAAGCCGTCCGGAGGGACGAGCTTGGAGGGATGGCCGTACCGCGCGTAGGCCTTGAGCGCCCCGGACACTTCAGGCACGAGGAATCCCAGGATCACCGCGGCCTTGAGAGCCATGGCGCCGCGCCGCGCCCAGGTCCGCTGGAGATCAGGCCCCAGATCCGCCGGTTGCGTGGCGCGGTTGAACAGCAGGAAGTCCGCCAGGCGGCGGAGATCCGGCGCGAGCAGGAAGAGTGCAAGCACGAGCAGGTGCGTGGAGCCGAGCTTGACGGGCACGTCGTAGCAGTAGTTCAGCATGACGACATTGCTCATCACGCCGATGACGACGAGGGCGCCCAGCATCGTGGTGCGGCGGAAGAAGAGCAGCAGGCCGCCCAGCACTTCCCCGGCGCCGGCGAAGAAGGTGTAGCCAGTGGAGAAGCCCATGAAGGTCCACAGCAGGCCCATGGGCGTGGAGTCGCCGTAGGTCTCCGTGAGGCGGGTGAAGCCTGGCGCGGGAAACTGGAGCTTGATCACCTTCGCGAGTCCGTAAGTGAGCATGGAAGCCGCGAGCGCGTAGCGCAGCCAGACTCGGGCCCAGCCGTGGAGCGTCCGCTCTTCCCGGCGGCGGCTGAGCGCGGTCCACATCAGGGCGGCCACGCCGGCGATCACGGCCATGCAGAAGACGCGGACATAGTCGTAGGTCGTATCGCCGCTCCCGTTGCTGAAGGTCGTGAGCTGGATGCGGAAGAGGTGGCCCGCCGCCCAGGTGGCGACCTTATGCCACGGCTTGTCGAGGATTCCGCTGAGCCAGTCCGGGTCGGCCAGTCCGCTCGGCAGCGGAAAGAAGTAAAGGACGAAGTAGCTGAACAGGAACCGGAAACCCAGCCGCTTCGCGAAACTCCATTCGGCCGTGGCGTTTTCAGCGGTCGTCATTAAATCACCTGGAGGATGAACGACCAGTCTAGCGGTGC
>DATJFC010000145.1:0-2560 GCA_035495995.1 Holophagaceae bacterium | reverse complement strand
CCAGACCTGGTCTCCGTGCAGGCGGAGACGCAGCGCTTGCGCGCCCGCCCGAGGGAAAGCGGCGACCCAGTCCCGGATGGGGCCGGCCTGCGCCGGAAGCCAGGGGACCGACGCGCCAAGCGCCGCGGCGCTCCGGGACAGGCGCTCGAGATGAGCCTCAAGGTGGCGGATGCGACCCAGCTCCACGCGCGCCGCGCTCCTAGGCACGGCGGCTCGCGGGTCGTAGCCGGGCGAGGGGCCGGGGCCGAAGGCCCTCAGACGGGCGACATCCACTTCTGTCCTTTCAGGCGCCCCGCCAGGCGGATCGCGACCGCGGCGGCCTCCTGGAAGTTGGACGGGTCCCCGATCCACTGCCCGGCCTTGTCGAAGGCGGTGCCGTGATCAGGGCTCGTCCTCACGAAGGGCAGGCCCAGCGTCACATTGACCGCCTTGTCGCCCTCCAGCGTCTTCACGGCGATGAGGCCTTGATCGTGGTAGAGCGCCACCACGGCGTCGAATTCGCCTTCCGCCGCGCGGCGGAAGAGGCTGTCGGCGGGATGCGGACCGCTGAACTTCGCGCCCGGGTACGCCACCCGGCGGCGGGCCAGGTCGATCGCGTCGCGGAGGATCACTTCCTCGTCGCCGAAGGCGCCTTGCTCCCCTGCATGCGGGTTCAGCGCCGCGAGCGCGATGCGCGGCTCGTCGAGGCCCTCCAGCCGCCCAAGCTGCTCAGCGGAGAAGGCGAGGGTGTCCGCGAGAGACCCGGCTTCCAGTTCCTCGATGGCGGAGCGGAGGCTCTGGTGGACCGAGTGCAGCACGACCCGGAGCCGGGGGCCGAGGAAGGCCATGCGCACCTTCGGCGACCCCGTGAGGGCCTGCAGGTACTCGGTGTGGCCGGGGAAGGGATGGCCAGCGGACATGGCCGCGGCTTTGGAGAGAGGCAGGGTGACGAGCGCGTCCGCGCGTCCGTCCATGACGAAGCGGGCCCCCATGCGGACAGCCTCCACGCTGCAGCGGCCGCTGGCGGAAGAACCTTGCCCCAGGCGGATCTCGTCCTGCATTCCCGGCACCGGATCCACCCAATGGACTTCAGCCTCCCCCCTGTGGAGCGTCCAGGCGGCGCCGAATTCGCCTCCGGTGGCCGGCTCCCAGGACCAGGTGAAGGGGGCGCGGCCTCCCCGCTCGAGCAGCTCGACGCCGGCGCGGGCGCCCACCACGACGAGCTCGGCGGAGCGGTTCAGCGCCGGAAGGCTCTTGAGAAGCAGCTCAGGACCGATCCCTGCGGGATCGCCGAGGGTGATGGCAAGCCTTGGCCGGCGCATGGGACCGCCCTCAGTCGTAGAGATTCAAGTCGACATCGGCGGGGGCCGGGCTCTCGTCCTTCTTGCCGGGCTTGCGGCGGACCCGCGGCTCCTCGTCCTGCTTGTACATGTACTTGATGTTGTGCTTCGGCACGAGCAGGTTGGGCTCTTTCACCCGGTTGATCTTGAGGCAGTGCTTGTCGTACCACTCGATGACGCCGCGGAGCTTCTCGTCGTTGTGGAGGACGATGACCATGGGCGTCTTCGACTGCATCTGTTTCAGGTAGTAGAAGCTTTCGGCGTTGGTCTGCTCCGGCGGCGCGATGCGGCGGCGCGGGCTGCCCAGCCCCTGCGGGGCGGTGGCGGCATTCAGGTCCGCGGCGGGATTGGGCTGGCCGTTCGGCCCCACGGGCGAGGGCGTGGGCGTCAGGGTCTCCTGGGCTCCGCCTGAGCCGGGCCTGCCCAGCTTCTCTTTCAGCTCGCTCAGGTTGGGTCGGATGAGCTTGCGATTCATGGCGGCGCGGGACCTGTCAAGGATGGCCGGGCGCGTGGCGGAACCGCTGGGGCTCGCCAGGTACCGGAGTTCTGCAGCGTGGCAGGCCCGGGTTCGCTCCCGCAAGGTGGAGGGGTCTAGGTTCTGATGCCGGAATGGCCCGATTAGTTTACCGCGCCAGGGAAGGGACGGCAGGGTCCGCCAGCACCGGGAGGGAAAGGCGGACCCGCGTCCCCTTGCCCAGGGCCGATTCGACCTGGATCTCCCAGCCCATGGATTGCGTGAACTGGTAGACCAGGGAGAGCCCGAGCCCTGTGCCCTCTTCGAAGCCCGAAGCGAAGGGCACATACAGCGTGCGGAGGCGTTCCGCGTCCATGCCGCAGCCGTTGTCCCTCACCGTCACCCACAGGTTCGGCCCGGAGAGCCGGAAGCCCAGGCCCACTTCGGGGCGGCGCGCCTCCGCCACGGCCTTCCGGGCGTTGGCCAGGAGGTTCGTGAGCGTGCGGTGGAAGCCCACGGGATCCGTCTCGATCCAGACCGCCGGCGGTTCCTCCATGGCCAGCGGCAAGCCTTCGGCGCGCAGATCCATCTCCCAGCTCGCCTCAAGATCCTCAGCCAGTGACGGGAGGTAGCAGCGCTCGCGCTTGGGCTCGCCGGGGCGGGCGAAATCCAGGAAGTCCTTCACGATGGCGTCCACGCGCCCGGACTCGCGGGAGAGGATGCCCACCAAGCGCTTCTTGAGCTCCGGCGTCTGGCGGTCGTCCTTCAGCAGCTGCACGCATCCCAT
>DATJFC010000144.1:0-2561 GCA_035495995.1 Holophagaceae bacterium | reverse complement strand
ACGATCTGGTAGTTGAAGACGTTCCGCAGCCGGTCGTTGATGAGCAGCTCGCCGTCGGTGTCATCGCCCTGGGCGAAGAGCGCGCCCTGGTTGAGCGCCACGCGGCTGGTGGAGCAGGCGGGGATGTTGTAGCTGTCCAGGCCATGGACGAGAGCGGTGGCGCCGGGAGTGCCGTCGCCCACGACGAAGTCCCGCGGAAGCAGCAGCACGAAGCGCGGCGCGTGGGTCGCCACATAGTTGACGGCCAAGCCCATGTTGGCGACGCGGTGGATGTCCACCACCGTGATGGCCTGGTAGCCGTTCTCGCCGGCGGCCCTGGCGGCGGCCTGCACCGCGTCCCGGCTCAGGCCGTAGTCGCAGACGACCGTGAAGGCCGAATTGTCGGGCCAGGCCTGGCGCGCGGAAGCGAGGAGCGGGCCGGGGTCGCCGGCGAGCATGGGGAGGCTGAGGAGGAAGGAGAGACTGCGGACCACAGAGCGCATGGAAACCTCCTATAGGCGGGCGCAGCCCGCGCAGGCCGCCGCGTCATGCGGCGGATGGGGATCGGGGTTGGGACGCGGCAGGGCTGGGCCGGCCGCGGAGGCACAGCGGGTTCGAAAGCCCCCGGGCGGGGGAGTCGGGCGATTCAGGGTCTGGGGAAAGCGGTTCAGATCTGGTACTGCCGGACTGTCGTGTTACGAAGCACTCGTGATACGAGGTTAGGCCGGATCCTGGAAAAACAAGGCCCCTGATTGCATCTGGAGGCCAGCAGTCCAAGTCGCCCGTTTCCTTTGCGATACTGGAGGGCTGGAGGCTCCATGAAGATCCTGCTGCTCGGTTCCGGCGGCCGCGAGCACGCCCTGGCGCTCAAGCTGAAGGCTTCGGCGGGCGTGGAGCTGGTCTCCGCCCCCGGCAGCGACGCGCTGGCGGAGCTGGGCGAGCGCGTGGTCCTGGATGCCGAGAATCCCAAGGCCGTCGCCGACTGGTGCGCCCTGAGCCGGCCGGACCTCGTCATCATCGGCCCCGAGGCTCCCCTGGTGGCCGGCGTGGCCGATGCGGTCCGCGCCCTGGGCATTCCCGTCTTCGGGCATGGCGCGACGACCGCGCAGCTTGAGGGATCGAAGGCCTTCGCCAAGGACTTCATGCACCGCCACGGCATCCCCTGCGCGGCCTCCATGACGGTGAAGGACTGGGCCGCGGGAGAGGCCGCCATCAAGGGCTGGCGGTGGGGCCTGCCCATCGTGCTCAAGGCCGATGGCCTCGCGGCGGGGAAGGGTGTCGTGCTCGCGATGAGCGAAGCCGAGGCGCTCGAGACGCTGCGCAGCTTCCTGGACGGCGCCTTCGGCGAGGCCTCGAAGACCGTCGTGCTGGAGGCGCCCCTGCTGGGCATGGAGCTGAGCCTCCATGTGCTCGTGGACGCGGACGCCGATCACGGCCGCTACCTCATGCTGCCCGCCTGCCAGGACCACAAGCGCATCTTCGAAGGCGACAAGGGACCGAACACCGGCGGCATGGGCGTCTACGGCCCCATCCCCTTCCTGCGCGCGGAAGACACGGAGCGCATGCGGCGCGAGCTCGTCGAGCCCACGGTGCGTGGCCTCCAGAAGGACGGCCTCGCGGCCCGCGGCGTGCTCTTCCTCGGCGTCATGTGGACCGCCGAAGGCCCGCAGCTCCTCGAATACAACTGCCGCTTCGGCGATCCCGAGACGCAGGTGCTCATGCAGTTGCTGGACGAGGATCTGGCCGCGCTGCTGCTCTCCGTCGCCACGGGCGGGCTCGCGCAGGAGACCGTGAAGACGAAGCCCGGCTGCGCCATCACCGTCGTGCTCGCGGCGGAAGGCTATCCCGAGACGCCGAAGAAGGGCGTGCCCATCGAGATCCGCGATCCCAAGTGCGCGCTCATCCACGCGGGCACGAAGCGGGTGGAGGGCCGCTGGACGACGAACGGCGGCCGCGTGCTGAACCTCGCCACCGCCGCGCCCACGCTGGCGGAGGCCCGCGCGAAGGCCGAGGCCGACCTCGCCGAAGTGTCCTGGCCCGGCATGCAGGCGCGCCGCGACATCGGCCTCAAGGCCTTGAAGCACGCCGAGGCCGGCAAGACCGTCCAGGACGCGTGGTGACGCCATGACCTTCCCCGCGCGCGTGACCCTCGTCGATGTCGGAGCCCGGGACGGACTCCAGAACGAGGCCGTCCAGGTTTCCACCGCCGACAAGCTGCGCCTCATCCACGGCCTCGCGGAGGCGGGCCTGCCCGTGGTGGAGGCGGCGAGCTTCGTCTCGCCCAAGTGGGTGCCGCAGATGGCCGATGCCGCCGAAGTGATGGCGGGCCTCCAGCGCAAGGCCGGTGTGCGCTACCCGGTGCTCACGCCGAACCTGAAGGGCTTCGAGGCCGCCCTGGCCGCGGGCGCGGAGGAGGTGGCCGTCTTCGCGGCGGCTTCCGAGAGCTTCTCCCAGCGCAACATCAACTGCTCCATCGCCGAGAGCATCGAGCGCTTCGCGCCGGTGGTCGAGGCGGCACGCGCGCGCGGCATCGCGGTGCGCGGCGCGATCTCGTGCACGGTCGGCTGCCCGTACGAGGGCGA
>DATJFC010000143.1:0-2085 GCA_035495995.1 Holophagaceae bacterium | reverse complement strand
GGACGCCCTCGCCGCGCACCGCCCCGGCGAAGCGGTCTCCGAAGCGCATCTCAAAGAGGAGCTGGGCGACCTCTGGCTGCAGGTGGTCTTCCACGCCCAGATGGCTTCCGAGCGCGGCGAAGGCGTCACGGATGTCTTCATGGGCAAGGCCGAGGACTTCTGGGCCATCCGCCACCACATCAGCGAAAGTCTGCGCAACGAAGGCAAAGTTCTGGCCTTCGACATCAGCGTGCCCCGCTCGGCCA
The DNA here is from genome assembly GCA_035495995.1 of Holophagaceae bacterium. Lineage (GTDB taxonomy): Bacteria > Acidobacteriota > Holophagae > Holophagales > Holophagaceae > JAFDVN01. Next base: position 1,840 of record DATJFC010000143.1, on the reverse strand, counting down.
TGGCGGCCTTCACGGCCGCGGTGGAGACGCTGCTCGCGGAATCCCATCCCTACATCCGCGTCTGCGATTTCGGCCACTGGGGCGATGGCGGCACGCACCTGAACCTGGTGTGGAAGGAGGCCGAGGCGCCCAAGCCCGCGGCCGAACTCGTCGCCGAGCTCCAGCCCCTCATCTACGATCTGGCCGTCACGCGCTACCAGGGCAGCTACAGCGCCGAGCACGGCGTGGGCCCGCACAACCAGCGCTTCTACGACCGCTACACCTCCGAGCCCGTGAAGGCCCTCAATCGCGCGCTCAAGGCCGAGCTGGACCCCAAGGGCCTGCTGGGCACGGTGAAGCTGGGGTAGGAAGCCGCTACCCTCGGAGCATGCTTCCCGCCACGCTCCGCGATGTCATGGCCCGCCTGCGCGATCCGCAGAGCGGCTGTCCTTGGGACCTGAAGCAGGACCATCAGAGCCTCGCGAAATACCTGCGCGAAGAGGCGGCTGAAGTCCTGGACGCCCTCGCCGCGCACCGCCCCGGCGAAGCGGTCTCCGAAGCGCATCTCAAAGAGGAGCTGGGCGACCTCTGGCTGCAGGTGGTCTTCCACGCCCAGATGGCTTCCGAGCGCGGGGCCTTCGATCTGGACGGCGTGGAGCGCGCCATCGTGGACAAGCTGGTACGCCGACATCCCCATGTGTTCGGCGATGAGCAGGTTGAGGGCGCCGAAGGCGTCCTCGCCAACTGGGAGGTCATCAAGGCCCAGGAACGCGCGGAGAAGGGGCAAGCCGCCGAGCGGCGGCTGCTGGAAGGCCTCGCCGCGAGCCTGTCGCCGCTGGAGGAGGCCATGGAGATCGGCCGCCGCTGCGCCAAGGTGGGTTTCGAATGGCCCGACCTGGATGGCGTCATGGACAAGGTGGCCGAAGAGCTGGAGGAGCTGCGGGCGGAGACCGAGACGCAGCGCGTCGAAGATGAATTCGGCGACCTGCTCTTCAGCCTCGTGCAATGGGCGCGCAAGAAGGGCCTCGATCCCGACCGCGCGATGCGCCGCCAGATGGTCCGATTCAAGGGCCGCTTCGCGCGCGTGGAGGATGATGCCCGCGCGGCCGGCGGCTGGGAGCATCGCACCCTCGACCAGATGGAAGACGCCTGGCAAGCCGCGAAGAAGCAGGGCGCGTGAGCGGCCTTCCTTTCTTCATCGTCACGCTCACGCACGCGACCTGGGACGCGGCGCTCGCCTGCGCGCGGGCGCTGCCCGCGGACGCGTTGCCGGAGCTGCGGCTGGACCTCTTCCCGGATCACGACGCGGCGGCCCTGGTGCGCGATCTCGGCGGGCGCTGCCTCGCCACGAACCGGCGGACCTCCGAACTGGGCAAGGCCGAGGATGGCCCCGCGCGGCTGGCGCGGCTCCGCGCCGCGGCGGAGGCGGGCGCGGCCTGGATCGACCTGGAGTGGGAACTGCCGGTGCCCGCCTGGCTGGACCGCTCGCGCACGAAGCTGCTGCGCAGCGTCCATGTGGCGCCGGGCGTCTTCGATCTGGAGGCGCGATCGAAGGCGTGGCCGGAAGGCGATGCCTTCAAGTGGGTGGGGCACGCGGCGCGTCTCGCGGACAACGCGAAAGTGAAGGCCTTCCTCCGCGGGGGGGTGCCGCTTTCCGCCTTCCTCATGGGGCCCAAGGGCCTGCCCAGCCGCTGCCTGCAGCGGGCCTGGGGTGGCGCCTTCACCTACGCGGCGCCGGACGACGCGGGGCCTGCCGCGCCAGGGCAGGTGCCCGTGTCCGCGATGCGGAGCTGGGGGTGCGCGGAGCTCGAAGCGGACGCGGCGCTCATGGGCGTGTTCGGGTCTCCCGTGCTGCACTCCA
>DATJFC010000142.1:0-9166 GCA_035495995.1 Holophagaceae bacterium | reverse complement strand
CGCCTCTTCCTGGGCCTCATCCTCGATGCGGCGCACGGTCTTGGAGGCGTCCATCTTGGCCTGGTGCTCCAGGGACGCGATGAGCTCCTTGCGCGCGTCCTCGCGGGTGAGGTTGGCGACCTCCTCCAGCTTCTTCGCCCTGGCGTCGACGAGGGCCTTGGCCTCGGCCTGCTGGGCCTCCAGCTTCTCCAACTCCGCCTTGCGCTTGTCGGAGAGGGTGTCGAGGTCTTTCTGCTTGGCGTCGATTGCGACGGCCTTCTTGTCGAGGCTCTCCTCCTTCGACTGGAGTTTCTGCTCCTGCTTCTCCAGGGCCGCCTGGCGGTCCTTCAGCTCCGCCTCCGCCTTCTGGCGGGCGGCGAGAGCCTGTTCCTTGGCCTGGAGCTCGGCTTCCTTCTTCAGCGTGTCCGCGGCGCGCTGGCCCTGCTCCCGCAGCTGGGCGGCCTCGGCTTTGGCCTCCTCCATCGCGCGGGCGGCCCGGGCCCTCAGCTCCTGCTCCGCCCGTTCCTTCGCCACACCGCGGTCGGCATCGGCCTTCACGGCCTTCTGGCGCATCATCCAAGCCACCGCCCCGGCCGCGGCGGCCAAGGCGAGGCAAATCCAGCTCATCGTGTTCATGGGGGGCTCTCCGGTGTCAAACCGGGAAGCCGCCAGCAAATTAAATCCCCGCTCAGCCGTGGAGGCGTGCCGAGTTCCCTAGGTCATAGGGGGGTGTCCAGAATCCCGCTTTGAGGCGCGCCGCGGCGCGGAACGCACAGGGGCGGGGGAAGGACTCCCGGCAGTCAATACGGAACCAGCGCTTGGCCATGTCACGGGCCTCGCAGGGACGATCAGGAAAGGTCACCCTCAAAAAGGGAAGAGGGATGGTTGGGAATGTCATCCGGAACGGTCTCGAGGAGCTTGAGGGTCTGTTCCAGGTCCTGGGTGTGCTGGGTGGCTTCCCGTTCAAGGCGCGCCACGCGGTGCGCCAGGTTCAGGGCGCCCAGGATCAGCCAAGTGGACGAGTCCGCGGCTGGCCGGGCGTGGCCCCATTCTACCGCGCAGGCCGAGTCCATGTCCTGGAAGGTGGATTCCAACGCCTGGATCGCCTGGCGCAGCTCGGTCTCGGAGACGGAGGAGCGGACCTCCAGGCTCCGGCCCAGCACCTCGATGCGGACGGGGTGGGGGCCCTTCTTCGGCTTCATCCGGCCTGCTCCAGCGCGGCGAGGAGGGACTGGAGCCGTTCCCGGACCTCTTCGCGCTCCCGGTGGAGGGCTTCCCGCTCCTCCCGGGCCTGGGCCAGCTCGGCGCGGAGGCCGTCGAGGCCCTCTGCGCCCCTGGCCTTCAGGGCATCCAGCTCTTCCTTGAGCTGGGCGCGCTGCTGCACGAGGGTCTGGAGCTTGGTCTCGAGCTGTTTCAGAAGGTCCATGGGTGCATTCTACCCCCGGAGTTTCGCTCCGAGACTCTCGGCTGCGGCGAGGGCCCGCTTCACCCAGCCGTCCACCTCTTCCGAGATGAGCGTGCGGTCGGCCTGGAAGGTCATGCGGATGAGCCAGGCCTGCCTTCCGGCCTCCAGCCCCTTGCCGCGGTAGACGTCCACGCAGCGGAGATCCGAGCACTCCAGGGGCAGGGCCTTCCGCATGGCCTCCGCCAGCGGGCCGTAGTTCTGACCCGCAGGCGCCAGCAGGGACAGGTCGCGGGAGACGGAGGGGAAACGGGAGAAGGCGCGGAAGGCCGGGATGACCCGTTCAGCCTCCGAGGACAGGGCCTCCAGATCGACCTCCAGGCCGAAAAGCCCTTCGCCCAGTTCCTTCACGGAGGGAGCCTGCGCGCCGAGATCTCTCGCCACGGCCACTCCGTCCAGCGGGTGCGCGGGCCGGCCGGGCGTCAGCGGATCCTCGCCTCCCTGCGTTCCGGACCAGACGAGGCCCAGGCGGCGCGAGGCCGTAGGCCCGGACGCGGCAGAGGCGTAGACCGGCCCCATCTCGAAGAGCCGCACTTCGCGCGCCCCGTTGCGCTGGTTGTGGCGCGCAGCGGCCTCCAGGCTCGGCAGCAGGCTGCCGCGCATGATGGAGTACTCCAGGCCCAGGGGGTTGCCCAGGGCGCGGCCTTCGGAGGGCGTCGCGGAAGCGGCATCCATCTCAGGGCTCACGAATCCGTAGGTGACGGTCTGGTGGAACCCGAGATTCGCGAGGCGGCGCGCCACGCGCTGGCGCTTGAGGTAATCCGGTGAAAGCGGCTCGGGCTCCGACTGCACCGGCGGCAGGGCTTCAGGCAAGCGGTCGTAGCCACGCAGGCGCAGCACTTCTTCGGCGAGGTCTTCGGAGATCGTGAGGTCGTGGCGCCAGGTGGGCGGCACAGCGAAGGCATGGTCGCCCTTGATCTCCACCGCGCAGCCGAGGCGCGTGAGGAGCCGCGAGATCTCCTGGACGGGGATGGGCTCTCCGCCCATGCGCGCGGCCATCACCTCGCAAACGCCGATGGCGTCCGGGCGCTCTGGAACGGCGCCCACGGTCCAGGCGGCTTCGAGCGTGGCGCCGCTCCAGGCCTGCAAGCGGTCCACCAGCAGGTCGCGGGCGATCATGGCCATGGCCGGGTCCGCGCCGCGGCCGAAGCGTTGGCCGCCGTCCGTGTGCAGCGCGTGGCGCCGGGACATGAGGCGCACGGTGCGCGGATCGAACCAGGCGCTCTCCAGCAGCACGCGGCGCGTGGCCTCCGTCACCTTCGTCGTCTCGCCGCCCATGAGGCCGCCGAAGGCGATGGGGCCGGAGTCGTCGGCGATGATGAGGTCTTCAGCCGTGAGCTTGCGCGCGACGCCGTCCAGCGTGACGAGGGTTTCGCCGGCCTTGGCGAAGCGCACGGTGATGGCGCCCTGCAATTTGTCCGCGTCGAAGGCGTGCGTGGGATGGCCGTAGCGGTACAGCAGCTCGTTGGAGGCGTCCACCGCCGCCAACTGCTTGGCGTTGGAGCCGAGGGCCCCGAGGAAGGACACCACCTCTTCCGGAGTCGTCTGCGAAGCGCCCAGGGTCAGCACCGCCGTGGCGTAGACCGGGCATTCGGCGATCTCGAGGCGGACCTCGCGCGCGGGCGCGCCTTCGCTCAAGGGCGCATGCGGCAGCGCGCTGAGCGCGACGCCCAGCTTCGCCGCGAGATCCCGGGCGACACCGCGGTGGCTCATCATGTCACCGCGGTTGGCGGTGATGTCCACATCGAGCACGACGGTGCCGTTCTTCTCTTCGGCGCCGTCAATGGGGAAGCCCAGCATGGGCAGGAGCGTGACGGCCTGCTCGCGCGTGAGCGGCGCGAGCAGCTCGGCCTGGAGGGCGTTCAGGGCGATGAGCATCAGTCCAGCCCTCCCATGGCCGCGAGGAAGCGCTGGTCGTTCTCGAAGAAGAGGCGCAGGTCCGGCGTCTGGCTCACCATCATCGCGGTGCGCTCCACGCCCATGCCGAAGGCGAAGCCGCTCCAGACGCGCGCGTCGATGCCCGCGTGCTCGAGGACGGCGGGATGGATGAGGCCCGCGCCGAGGATCTCCACCCAGCCGCTGCCCTTGCAGACGCGGCAGCCCTTGCCGCCGCAGAGGGGGCAGCTCACGTCCATCTCGCAGCCGGGCTCGACGAAGGGGAAGTAGCTGGGGCGGAAGCGCGCTTTCGTGTCGGGGCCGAAGAGCGCGCGCATGGCGTAGCTCAGCGTGCCCTTGAGGTGGTGGAGGCCGATGCCTTTGCCCACGAGCATGCCTTCGATCTGGTGGAACATGGGCGAGTGGGTTGGGTCGATCTCATCCTTGCGGTAGACGCGGCCCGGCGCGAGGAAGCGCAGCCCGCCCTTCTTCTCAAGCAGGCTCCGGCCGTCGCCATCCTTCGCGCCATAGCGCGCGAGCACGCGCACCTGCACGGGGCTCGTGTGCGTGCGCAGGAGCAGCTCGGGGTGGGCGGCCAGGTAGAAAGTGTCGCTGGAGCCGCGGGCGGGATGGTCCTCGGGGATGTTGAGGCCGTCGAAGTTGTTGGCGGCCGTCTCGATTTCGGGCCCTTCTTCGACGTGGTAGCCCAGCGGCCGGAAAGCCTCCACCATGCGCCCCATGAGGCGGTCAAGCGGGTGCAGCGCGCCTCTCGAAGGCATCGGCGGCGTCATCGTGGGATCCCATGACGCCGCCTTCTTCGCCGAAGCAAGTTCCACCTGCCGTTCCTTGAGCGATTCCTCCCAGGCGCTCTTCACCGCGTTGATGGCGGCGCCGAGCTCGCGCTTCTGATCCTTCGGCGCGGCCTTCAACAGGTCCATCAGCGTCGCGGCGTGGCTGCCCTCGCGGCCGACGTAGGCCCCCTTGAGGCGGTTCAGCGCGTCCAGGTCCGCGCAGGCCGCCAGCGCCGCCGGGAACGCGGCCTGGGCGTCGGCGATCCGGGATGGGAGCAGGCTCAAGTCCATAGGAAAACCTTAAACGAACGGAGGCCGCTCGCGCGGCCTCCGGTGCGTGTTTCGAAGAGATCGAATCAGCCCTTGGCCACGGCCACGAGCTTGGTAAACGCCTCCGGGTTGCGGACGGCGAGATCGGCCAGGACCTTGCGGTCCAGGCTCACGGAGGCCTTCTTCAGGCCGCCCATGAACTTCGAATAGGACATGCCGTTCTGCACGCAGGCGGCGGAGATGCGGACGATCCAGAGGCGGCGGAAGTCGCGCTTCTTCTCCTTGCGGCCGCGGTAGGCGTAACCGAGCGCCTTCTCGACGGCTTCCTTGGCGGAGCGGTAGAGGCGGGACTTGGCGCCGTAGAAGCCCTTGGCGAACTTGAGCATCCGCTTGCGGCGCTGGGCGCGTTTGAATCCGCGTTTGACACGAGACATTGCGATCTCCTCGGGGCAGCCGCCTCATCGGCGGGCTTTAGGCCCTGTTGGGGGCGATCCTCAGATCGCCGGGGTTGAAGGAGAATCAGGCTTTGCCTGATTCGACGCGGGGGCTTGGGGGTGTGCGCGCAGCGCGGAACCCCCAAAGGATCACGCGTAGGGCAGCATTTCCTTGATGGCGAAGTTGTCGGCCTTGCTCGCCGTTCCGGCGATGTCCAGCTGGCGCTTCCGCTTGGGGGACTTGCTGGTGAGGATGTGGCGCTGGTGGGAGTGGCCGCGCTTGTAATTGCCGCTGGCCGTCTTCTTGAAGCGCTTCTGGGCGCCCTTGTGGGTCTTGAGCTTCTGCTTCATGGCAACCTCGGAATGGTGACGGGATCAGGCTTGGTTGGCTTCGGGAGCGGCTTGCGCCGTCTCGACCTTCGGGGCTTTCTCGCCGGCTGGGGCCTTGGGGGCCTTGGCCTTCTTCTCGGCCGGCTTCTTCTCGACGGGCTTGGGGGCGATGAAGGCGTGCATGTCGCGGCCTTCGATGCTGGCGCCCTTGTCCACCTTGGCCTTGTCGGCCACGCGGCTGAGCACCTCTTCGATGATCCGGTAGCCGATGTCGCGGTGGACGACTTCGCGCCCGCGGAACATGACGACCACTTTCACGTTGAAGCCGTCCTCGAGAAACCGCTCGATGTGCCGGACCTTGAAGTCGAAGTCGTGGTCGTCGGTCTTGGGGCGGAACTTGACCTCCTTGACCACGATGCTCTTCTGCTTGGCCCTGGCGGCGTGTTCCCGCTTCGCTTCCATGAACTTGTACTTGCCGTAGTCCATGATGCGGCAGACGGGCGGGTTGGCGCCGCCTGCGACTTCCACGAGGTCGAGGCCGCGGGATTCCGCGATCCGGATGGCCTCGTGGGGCGGCATCAGGCCGAGCTGCTCGCCGTCCTCCGCGATGACGCGGACTTCGGCGGCCCGAATGCCGTCGTTGATGCGGGTCTCGTTAGGACGAATGGACACACCTCCGGTAAAACAGGAACTGAAAGTCTATCAACGCCTGGCGCCGGGGCCAAGGTTAATTTTCTGTGGCCTGATCTTAACGGGCGCGGCTTCCGGCCTCGGCCTTCAAGGCCTCCAGGAACGCCTCGAGCGGCTGGACCCCGAGGTCGCCCTTGGAGCGGTGCCGCACCGAGACGGTGCCCGCCTCCGCCTCACGGTCGCCGATGACGAGCATGTAAGGCACCTTCTGCAGTTGGGCCTCGCGGATCTTCGCGTTCACTTTCTCGTTGCGCAGGTTCAGCTCTGGCCGTAGGCCCGCGGCGCGCAGGCGGTCGGCGACCTGCTCGGCGAAGGGGTGGACGCGGTCCGTGATGGGCAGGACGGCCGCCTGCACCGGCGCCAGCCAGACCGGGAAGGCCCCTCCGCAATGCTCGACGAGGATGCCGAAGAAGCGCTCCAGGCTGCCCAGGATCGCCCGGTGCAGCATGACGGGGCGCCCTTCCGAGCCATCCGCCTTCGTGTAGCTCAGCTCGAAGCGCTCCGGCAGCATGTAATCCACCTGGAGCGTGCCCAGCTGCCAGGGGCGCTTGAGGGCGTCCAGCACCTGGAACTCGATCTTCGGGCCGTAGAAGGCGCCTTCGCCCGGGTTCAGCTTGAAGGCGAGGCCCTTCTCCGTCATCGCGTCGGCCAGGGCGCCCTCGGCCTGGTCCCAGATCTCATCCGAACCCAGGCGCTTCTCCGGCCGGGTGGAGAGGGCCACGCGGATCTCGCCGAACCCGAAGGTGGCGTAGACCTCGTAAAAGAGGTCCAGAAAGGCGGCCATCTCGCTTTTGATCTGGTCCGGCGTGCAGAACAAGTGGGCATCATCCTGGCAGAAGGTCCGCACGCGGGTGAGCCCGTGCGTGACGCCGCTGCGCTCGAAGCGGTGGAGGCGGCCGAAGTCCGCGATGCGCATGGGCAGGTCACGGTAGCTGTGTTTGCCCGTGGCGAAGTAAACGCAGTGGCCCGGGCAATTCATGGGCTTCACCGCGTACTCGCGTTCCTCCGCGGTGGTGAAGTACATGTTGTCCGCGTAGTTCTCGTAGTGGCCGCTGGTCTTCCACAGCTCCACATCCATGATCTGCGGCGTGATGACTTCGCTGTAGCCGTACTTGTGGTAGAGCTCGCGGATGTAGGCCACGAGCTCGTTGTAGACCACCGTGCCCTTGGGATGGAAGAAGGGCGAGGCGGGCGCCTGCGGATGGAAGGAGTAGAGGTCCAGCTCCCTGCCGAGCTTGCGGTGGTCCCGTTGCTTCGCTTCCTCCAGGCGGTGGACATGCTCGTCCAGCTCCTTCTGCGTCGCGAAGGCGGTGCCGTAGATGCGGCTGAGCATCGCGTTGCGCTCATCGCCGCGCCAGTAGGCGCCGGCGACGCTGAGGAGCTTGAAGGCCTTGAGCTTGCCCGTGTTCGGAACATGGGGGCCGCGGCAGAGGTCGTAGAAGTCGCCCTGGCGGTAGCCGCTGATGGTCTCGCCCTGCGGGATGCTTTCGACGATCTCGGCTTTGAGAAGCTCGCCTTCGCCGCGGAAGAGCGCGGCGGCCGCGTCGCGCGGCATCTCCTCGCGCAAGACCTCGATGCCCTCCGACGCGATCTTGCGCATTTCGGCCTCAATGGCCGGCAGGTCTTCCGCGGTGAAGGGTTTCTCCACCTGGAAGTCGTAGTAGAAGCCGTCCTCGATCACCGGGCCGATGCCCACTTTCGCGGACGGATGCAGCCGTTTCACCGCGTGCGCCAGAAGGTGCGCGGTGGAGTGCCGCAGGAGGTCGAGACCCTCGGCGTCCTTGCCGGTGATGATGGCGACCTTCTCGCCATCCGCCAGGGGCGACTTGAGGTCGCGGGCCTTGCCATCCACCCGCACCGCGAGCGCGGCTTCGGCCAGCCGGGGGCCGATGCTCTCCGCCAGCATGGTCCCCGTGGCCCCGTCCGGCAGCTGGCGGGCGGAGTCGTCGGGAAGGCGGACGGCGATGGGCATGGTCTCCTCACGGGCGGCATGGAACCGCGAAACAACCAGTGTAGCGATGGGATTCGTCAAGAAAAAGGAAAGGGCCCTCAGTTGCCTGAGGGCCCTTGGTATTAACGTCGCAGCGACCTACTTTTCCGCCTCTGTGCGAGGGAGTATCATCGGCCCTCCGGAGCTTAACGGCCGTGTTCGGGATGGGAACGGGTGTGGCCTCCGGGGTATAGCCACGACGAAGTCGTGAATTCGAGAAAGCGAGAAGGGATTTGGCTCGAGTCGGAGCCTTGCACTTGTTTGCGGATCGAGGAGGTGCCGACGGAGGCACCACCTTCATGGAGTGTATTGATGAAAGATCAAGCCTGTGGACCGATTAGTACCGCTTAGCTAAATCCCTTGCGAGACTTACACATGCGGCCTATCAACGTCGTGGTCTACAACGGGTCTCATAGGGAGATCTCATCTTGAGGCGTGTTTCGCGCTTAGATGCTTTCAGCGCTTCTCACTTCCCGACATAGCTACCCAGCATTGCACTTGGAAGCACAACTGGAACACCAGAGGTCAGTTCATCCCGGTCCTCTCGTACTAAGGACAAGCCCTCTCAAATCTCCTGCGCCCACACTAGATAGGGACCGAACTGTCTCGCGACGTTCTGAACCCAACTCACGTACCGCTATTGATCGGCGAACAGCCGAACCCTTGGGACCTGCTTCAGCCCCAGGATGCGATGAGTCGACATCGAGGTGCCAAACCTTGCCGTCGATATGAACTCTTGGGCAAGATCAGCCTGTTATCCCCGGCGTACCTTTTATCCGTTGAGCGATGGCCCTTCCATGCGGGACCACCGGATCACTATGACCTGCTTTCGCACCTGCTCGACTTGTCTGTCTCGCAGTCAAGCTCCCTTATACCATTGCGCTCTGCGGCTGATTTCCAAACAGCCTGAGGGAACCTTTGCACGCCTCCGTTACTCTTTAGGAGGCGACCGCCCCAGTCAAACTACCCGTCTGGCACTGTCTTCCACCCGGATTACGGGCGCGAGTTAGAGATCAGCGTTGCACAGGGTGGTATCTCAACGATGGCTCCACCGACCCTAACGAGCCAGTTTCATAGCCTCCCACCTATCCTGCACAGTCCAACGCCAACCTCCATGCCAAAGTGTAGTAAAGGTGCACGGGGTCTTTCCGTCTAAGTGCGGGTAACCGGCATCTTCACCGGTGCTACAAGTTCGCTGAGCGTCTGCTGGAGACAGTTCCCAGATCGTTACGCCATTCGTGCAGGTCGGAACTTACCCGACAAGGAATTTCGCTACCTTAGGACCGTTATAGTTACGGCCGCCGTTCACCGGGGCTTAAATTCGCAGCTTCGCCTTGCGGCTAAC
>DATJFC010000141.1:0-20429 GCA_035495995.1 Holophagaceae bacterium | reverse complement strand
ACAGCACATCGCCGAGGACGCCGGTCGCGCCGACACTCATGCCGAGGGAGTAGGTGAAGTCGGCGCCGTGGAAACGGCCTTCGAAGGCCTTCACCATCGCCGATGGCTCGGCGGTGTAGACGAGCTTCCAGCCGTGGGACTCGAGGCCGCCGGTGAGCGGGCCGTGGCCGTCCAGGCGCGCGCGGAGGAAGTGCGCCCAGCCGAAGGGCGCGAGGCCGTCCAGCGTCTTCACGACATCCTCGAAGGTGTAGGTGTTGGCCGCCCACTGGCCGTCCGCCATGCCGAAGAAGGCCTTGCCGAAGTCGTCGATGGAGCGCGTCCCCTTGCTCAGCTCGCGCAGCTTGGCGTCCACCTCGAGCCAGATGAGCTGGCCGGCGGCGTAGTAGTCCTCGCTCGCCTGGTAGTTGCGGTAGGGCAGCGGCGCGCGCTGGGCGATGATCGGATCGTTGGTCGTGTCCTGCACCGAGCGCCAGCTCGCGAGGCCCGGGCGGCCCTTGTCGTAGGTCGCGGCCGTCAGCGCGAGCATGTCGCGGGCCTGGTCCTGGCTCCACAGGCCGGCACGGGCGGCCATCACGCAACCCCAGAACTGGGTCTGGCCCTCGTAGACCCACAGCAGGGAATCCTGCATGGGCACATTGAAGTTCGGCGTCCACAGGTCCGCGGGGCGGCGGTACTTGCCATCCCAGGAGTGGTTGAACTCGTGGCTGAGCAGGTCCCGCTCCGCCGCGTTCTTCTCCCAGGCGGTGAAGTAGTCGGGACCCACGCCGTCTTCGCTGGAGCGATGGTGCTCGAGACCGTTGCCGCCCATCTTCGCGCTGAGCGAGAAGAGGAAGTCGTAGTGGTCGAAGTGCCGCGCGCCGTAGAGCTTGTCCATCTGCTGGACGAGGGCCTGGTGGACCTTCAGCTGCTCGGGCTTGATCTCCAGGTCCTCCGGAGCGTCGGCCACGATGTCCAGATGGACGGGGTGCTTCGCGCCCGCCGGATCCAAGTCCACGCGCTTGAAATAGCGCCCGGCGTAGATGGGCGAATCCACGAGGTCATCGTAGTTGATGGGCTTGAAGGTGACCGTGCCGCCCGAGCGGGAGGCCTCTTCCAGCGCGCTTCCGAACTGCCATCCGGCCGGGAAGGTGACGCTGGCCTCCGCCGTGATGCGACGGGCGAAGTAGCCGGCCGGGTAGAGCGAGTTGGCGTTCCACTGGAGGTTCAGCATCTCCGGCGTCATGACGACGCGGCCCTCGCCCGCCGTCAGCGGGGAGAGGAATTCGAAGGAAGCCTCCACGGCCTTCGCCCCCTTCGGGACTTCCACATGGAAGGCGTAGACATCCACCGTGTCGCGCTTCCAGGGCAGGACCTGCCCGCCCGCCTTCACGACGAGACCGGCGAGGTCAGCGATGGGGCCGCTGGGCGAATGGTGCCCCGGCAGCCAGCGGGGATAGAGCAGCGTCAGCGGGCCGGGCGCGGCCGGGATGGTCTCCTGCACGCGGAAGACGCGATGGGCGAGATCCGTGGCGTCCACATGGATCTTCAGCGTGCCGTTGAAGGGGACATCCTGCGGCGCGGGAACCTGGGCCACGAGAGCCAGATTCGCGAGTCCGAGCACGAGGGCGGAAACGAGGCGGGAGGTCTTCAAGGCGGGCTCCGGGAAAGTCAGGATCCGCCTAGCCTACCCGGAAACATCGCCTAACGATGCAATCATCTGGCCTTCCATCGAAAGACGCTTTAAACGGTGGCCACCCATGGCGGGTCAGTCCTCCCATTGGCTTCCCATCCACTTCCCCGGAAAGAGTCCCCATGCCGAGATCGAACTTCGCCTCCCCGCTGCTGCTCTGCCTTTTCGCGCTCATCGGAGGCCCCGCCTGCGGCGGCGGAGCGGATGGAAGTCCAGAGATCGCGGCGCCGGAGAGCCTGGGGGCCGGACACTACCTGCCGGCGGGCCCTCTAAGCACGAAGGGCAACCAGATCGTCGACCGGCTCGGCACGCCGGTCCGCATCGCCTCCGTGGGGTGGTTCGACTACCACGCGGGCGGCGTCCAGGGCATCCCTGAGAATGTGGCGGCGATCAAGGCGGCGGGGTTCAACTGCATCCGCCTGCGATGGGTCAACGCGACGATGGCGCAGGACCAGGCGCAGATCGACACCATCGTCGACGCCGCCACGAGCAACGGCATCAAGATCGTCCTCGTCAACCAGACCAACGAGCCCGGCGACGCGCTGGACGGCTGGGGCGCGCAGCAGAAGAACGGCCTCTGGTACGACCTGGGCGGAGCTTCGGACGGAACCAATGGCGCCCAGACCCCCGGCACCGTGACCGAGGCCAAGTTCGTCTCCGACTGGCAAGCGATGGCCCAGCACTACAAGGGCAACACCACCATCATCGGCTACGACCTCCGCAACGAGCCCCTGGCCTACCCGGGCATGTGCACCTGGGGCGACGGGGATCCGGACCACGACCTCCGCCTCATGTACCAGACCGTCGGCAACGCCATCCTCGCCATCGATCCAGGGAAACTCATCATCTGCGAAGGCCCCCAGAACTACGGGATCAGCTTCACGGGGAAGACGCCGGCGCCCTGGGGCGATCTGAGCCTCGCGGCCGCGAAACCGGTGGCGCTGGGCGTGCCCCACAAAGTCGTCTACTCCATCCACGACTATCCCTACGAGATCGCCGGCTTCAGCCCGGACAGCGGCGCCACCAAGATCGCCACCATGAACGCGACCTGGGGCTATCTGGTCGCCCGGAACCTCGCGCCGGTGTGGGTCGGCGAGATGGGCTCCTCCATGCAGGCCGCCACGGACGCCGACTGGGCGCGGACGCTCGTCGGCTACCTCAACGGCCAGGAGGGCGCCAACGGCGGCCCCACCTTCACCGGGAACCAGCAGGGCATCGGCAGCGACTGGTGGGCCTGGGGCTATCTCTGGGACGAATCGCCCGACGGCGTGGAGAACGCCGACGGCAGCCTCAAGGCGGACCAGGAGGCGGTCTGGAGCCAGCTCCTCTTCACCGCCGGCAAGCCCTAGAGGCGCGGCCTCTCCAGGGCTAGGAGCTATACTGGCGGGCCGTGGAAAGGCTGAGATGAAGCTCCAGGTCCCCTTCCTGCAATTGCCCCTATCCTTCGACGCCGGCGCGCTGGCGGCGGAGATCGGCGCGATCGAGGCCTCCGCATGGCGGCCGCACCCTCAAGGGTTCCCGGGCAACGACGCGCTGACGCTCATCACGACGGGCGGCGACCCGGACAGCGACGCCGTGTCCGGGGCCATGCGCCCCACGCCGCACCTGGAGCGCTGCCCCTACCTCATGCAGGTCCTCGACGCCGTCGGCGGGACCTGGGGCCGCACGCGGCTCATGCGCCTGTCGGGCCAGGCCGAGGTCAAGTCGCACGTGGACTTCCACTACTACTGGCGCGAGCGCGCGCGGGTCCACGTGCCCATCATCACCCAGCCCACGGTGCGCTTCGTCTGCGGAGACGCCCAGCTCAACATGCGCGCGGGCGAATGCTGGATCTTCGACACCTGGCGCTGGCACAACGTGTTCAACGATCATTCCGCCGCCCGCATCCACCTCGTCGCCGACACGGTGGGCGGGGAGCGCTTCTGGGCCCACCTCGCCGCCGGGCGCCCCCACGACCGGCAGATCCCGGGATGGCAGGCGAAGCCCGTCGCGCCGGTGGAAGGCCTCCGCCCCGCCCTGGACTACGAGTCCGAGAACCTGCCCACGGTGATGACGCCCTGGGAACTGCGCGAGCACACCATCTTCTTCCTCGGCGAGTCCGCGAAGGCGCCCCAGCTGGGCGCCATCCATCAGACGCTGCTGCGCCTCACGCGGCAATGGACGGCGCTCTGGGCCTGCCACGGCGAGGACGCGGCGGGCTGGCCGCGCTACCGCGCGCTGATCGAGGAGACCCGGGCGAAGCTGCTGGAGCAGGGCGCGGCCCAGCTCCCACTCCTCAACGGCATCGCCTTCTTCACGGCCTTCAACGCCGCCGTCCTGAACAGCGCGCTCTCGGACCGCTCCTCCGCCATGGACGCGGACACCCGCGAGCGCGCCGGCGCCCCGGCGATGTAGCGATGATCATCTCGCGCCGCCACCGCTACATCTTCTTCCCCATCCCCAAGACCGGCACTCATTCAGTGCGCCAGGCCTTGCGCGAGCACATGGGGGACCAAGACCTGGAGCAGGTCGGCCTCTTCGTCCACAAGCGCTTCCCCTTCCAAGAGACGGCCCACATCCCCCACGGCCACCTCAGCGTCGCGGAGATCCGGCCCGCCGTGGGCGAGGAGGTCTTCGGGAGCTACCTGAAGTTCGCCTTCGTGCGGAACCCCTTCGACCGCTTCGTGTCCTACTGCGCCTTCAGAAGCCGGGCCACCAACCAGTTCGAGATCGCGCCGGTGCCCTTCATGAAGCACATCCTCCGCGAGGAGCGCCCGCTGGGCCATGTCCACTACCTGCCCCAGCACACCTTCCTCACCGACGGCGAAGGGCGGATGGCGATGGACTTCGTGGGCAAGACCGAGACCATGCAGGCGGATTACGACGCGATCTGCGCCCGGCTGGGTTTCCCCTCCCGCGTCCTGGACAGGGTGAACGGCTCCTCCCACCGGCCCTACCAGGAGTACTACGACCAGGATCTGATCGGATGGGTGTCGGAGCTGTACCAGAAGGACCTGGAGCTGTTCGGCTACACCTTCGAGTGAGGCCGCTTCTCCGCTCCAGAACGGCGGAGCCTACTCTTCCGGCTCGTCGTAGACGGCGTTGTGCCACATGTTCTGGACATCGTCGTTGTCCTCGACGGTGTCCACGAACTTGAGGAAGGACTTCAGCTTGTCAGGCCCCAGCTCCACGCTGGTGGTGGGGGCCATGATGAGCTTGGCCTCGATGACGGGCAGCGCCGCGGCCTCCACGGCCTTCTTCACGGCCTCGTAGGACTCCGGGCTGGTCTGGACGACCCAGGCGCCGCCCTCGTCCTTCACGTCGTCCGCGCCCGCGTCCAGGGCCACTTCCATGACCTTGTCCTCGGAGACTTCGCGCTCGACGACGATCTGTCCCTGCTTGGAATAGAGGTAGGTCGCGCTGCCGGTGGTGCCCAGCTCGCCGCCGAACTTGGTGAAGTAGGAGCGGATCTCGGGCGTCGTGCGGTTCTTGTTGTCGGTCATGGCCTCGATGATGATGGCCACGCCGCCGGGGAAACGGCCCTCGTAGGTGATCTCCTCGTAGCTCACGCCCTCGAGCTCGCCGGTGCCCTTCTTGATGGCCCGTTCCCAGTTGTCCTTGGGCATGTTCGCGCCCTTGGCGTCGTCCACGGCCAGACGCAGGCGCGGGTTCGAGGCCACGTCGCCGCCGCCCATGCGGGCCGCGACGGTGATCTCCTTGAGGATCTTCGTCCAGAGCTTGCCCCGCTTGGCGTCGAGGGCGCCCTTCTTGTGCTTGATGGTGGACCATTTGCTGTGGCCGGACATCGGGACTCCTGAGCGTGAGACTTGAGGTGTGAGGCGGGAGGGTCTAGCCGCGCATGGCCCGGCGGCTCATGCGGGCGAAGGGAGGCGGCTCCTGCATGACCTTGGGCCGCTCGATCATGAACTGGTACCACTGCTCGCCGTAGAGGGACATCTTCATGGGCTTGGCGTTCTGGAGGAGGTTGCGGTTCTTCTCCAGCCGCTCGTCGCCGCTGAGGACCTTGAGGCCCTTGTTCATCACTTCGATGGCCCCGTCCCGGTCCCCCATCTCGTTGAGGACATAGGCGTAGACGCCGTAAAGGAGGCTCTCCTTCTTGCCGGACTTCAAGGCCAGGTCGAAGGTCTCGCGGACCATCTTCTTCTGGCCGCGCTTCCACTGGAGGACGCCCAGCATGGCCTTGGCGACATAGTGCTGGCCCGTCGCGGCCTTCAGCAGGGGCTCGGCCTCGTCGGGCCGGCCCTGCAGGTAGCGCAGGATGCCGGTCTGGCCGTCGATGGCGCCCTTGATGAAGAACTGCCGCTTGCCGAGGGGATAGCCCTCTTTCATGATCTCGATGGCCTCGTCGAGCTTGCGGTTGCGCATCGCCTCCGAGCGGACGGCTTCACCGCTCATCTTCGCGCCCGCCTTGGCCATGATGGCCTCCAGCGCCGCCTGGGTCCGCCGCCCGAGCCACACGAAAAGGGCGAAGCCCGCGACCAGCCCCATGGGGATCGAGATCCACAGGGAGATCTTCAGCAGGCTGGACAACAGGATCACGGCGAGGGCCAAGCCCAGGCCGAGCAGGAGGTTGATCACGCGGACTCCGGGCATTCGGGCCCTGCTCGGGCCAAAATCCTAGTTTATCGGAGCGCCGCCGCGATAGCCACGGACCCTATGCGGAGGGCCTCAGGCGATGACGGGGCTGCGCAGGCTGGGCACCTTCCGGCGCACCACCTTACGGATCACCGCCTCGCCCTTCTTCGGGCGCCCAGGGCCCCGCCTCGCGCCGTCCTGGCCCAGCACGATGGGTTTCACCGCGCGGACCTTCTTGGCCGCGGCTTTCTTGGGCGGCTTCTGCCCGGCCGCCTTCTTCGCATTCTTCGCGGCGCGGGCCTTCGCCTTGGCCTGCTTTTCCTCCGCCTTGCGGGCGAGGGCGGCGGCGGCGCGGCCGGACACCACTTTGCGGGTGCCATCCTTCATCACCTTCAACCGGGAGCCGGCCTTGCGCCCGCGCTTGAGGGACATGGGCAGCGGCTCTTCGTGGAGCAGCTCCTTCTCGAGAAGGGATTGCAGCTCCAGCATCTCCCCGTTGTCTTTTTCGTGATCGTATCCGCAGAGATGGAGGAATCCATGGATGACCAGCGTCTCCACTTCGCGGCGCCGGCTCACGCCCAGTTTCTGAGCCATCTTCTCCGCGACCGGAAGGCTGATGACGATGTCGCCAAGATGCGGGAACTCACCCTTCCCCGCCTCCGTGGGGAAGCTCAGCACATCGGTGGTCTCATTCTTTCCGCGATGCTCACGGTTCAGTTTCTTCATGCCGCGATCATCCACATAGGTGATGCTAATCCCCATCGACTGCGGCGCGAGGCGGTCCCTCAGCGCGCGGATGAGATCTCCCAGTGATTTCTCGGCAGGGCCCCGGAGCCGGCTGCGGGAGGACCAATCGACCTGGAAGGGAGCGCTCACGCCGGCCATGACTCATCCTCCGGAAAGATGTTCAGCCGATACAGTATTTCGCCTACATCCCGGGCTGTCAATGCAGGTCCGTCACTTCGTGTGAATTTTCATGACTTTTTTGTCACTTGATTTTTAACAGAAATCATCCAGCCGTTCAGAGTCCCCAGCAAGCCTGAATCGCGCTTTTTTAGGCCAATTCCTGCCCCTGCGCTGGCATTCTGACCCTATGATTCCGAGCCTTCCCGACGAAATTGAGGCTCCCCTCAGGGTTTGGCTGGATCTTCTGGACCGGTGGAACCGCACCCACGCCCTGACGGCCCTGCCCCCCGGGCAGCGCTGGGAGGAGCTGGTGCTGGATGCCGCCGCCCTTCTTCCATGGCTGAAGGAATTACCTGCAAGATCAAGAGTTGTCGACCTTGGGACCGGCATGGGTTCCCCGGCGCTGATCCTCGCCCTGGCCCGGCCGGATTTGGACATCATCGGCCTGGACGCGGCCTCCAAGAAGATCGCCTTCCTCAGGCAGAGCGCCTTGGAACTCGGAATCCGGAACCTGGAAGCGGTCCATGGACGCTTCGAGTCGCTCCCTGGCCTGAATGCCGACGCCGGCGTGGCCAAGGCGCTGGCCCCCCTCGGACAGCTGGCAGCGTGGTGGACGAGGCATGGGAAGCCCGGAGCCCCTCTCCTGGCCCTGAAAGGCCCCGGGTGGGAGACCGAGCCTCTGCCGGAGGCTTGGCGGGCGGATTCCCAGGCCTACGATCTGCCCACGCGCGGCCGGCGCTCCGTCATCCGCCTACGGCCCGAATGAAGAAGGCCCCCTTCCGGGGGCCTTCTTCATTCGGGCGACTGAGGGCCGCCTTCCTTAGTGGGTCATCTTGTCGCCGACAATCACTTCCTGGGTGTCGCGGATGACGCGGCAGGTGGCGGTGCCCGCTTCGGCCCGGACCACCA
Source organism: Holophagaceae bacterium (assembly GCA_035495995.1). GTDB lineage: Bacteria > Acidobacteriota > Holophagae > Holophagales > Holophagaceae > JAFDVN01. The sequence continues at coordinate 12,370 of DATJFC010000141.1, read as the reverse complement.
TGGCCTGGCCGATGTAGTGGTTGAAGGACTCCGTGTCCTTATCGTTCTTGGCGCCGGCCCCCGGCCACTTGTCCGTGCGGACGAGGAGCAGGAGGTCGCCGACCTTCAGGCCGTCGTTGCTGCCGCGGTCGACGATCACCTGGTCGCTGAACCCGCTGAACCGGTGGTCGTCCCGGGCATAGACCACTTCAGCCACGGGATCCTGCATCTTCACGGGCTCGTCCGTGTCCTTGCGCAGGTCCAGCTTCATGTCGGAGGGCTCGGTGAACCGGGTGACGTGGTCGCCGATCTCGACGGCGTCCATGGAACGCTCGATGATCGCGACCGCGCCGTTGGGCGTGGTGTGGTCCACCCTGAGGATGCCGATCTGCTCGAGCACATCGCCCATGACCTTGCCGGTCTCGGGGTGCTTCAGCTTGGTCTGGACCGTCTGGATGATGACGAACCGGTCGCCCTGCCGGACGCCCTGGGCGTCGCCGGCGTTGAGGTAGACCTCATCGCCGTCGCCGAGGATGGACTTGCCGTCGTCCTTCTTGCCCGTGATCTGGAAAGCCCCGTTCGAGGCGTACCAGGCATCGGCGCCGCTGGGCGCGACGAAGGGCTGCTGGACGAAGTCGGAGATGGTGTAGGAGAACTCGGGGCGGCGCAGGGCGTTGATGTCCAGCCTCATGGGCTCGGCCCCGGTGACGGCCTCGGGCGTCGGGCCCTGGGCGCCGCGGCCGGCGTCGATGATGAGCGGGTCGCCGGGGTAGATCCAATGCGGATCCTTGATCCACTGGTTCAGCTCCCAGATCTGGGGCCAGGCGTAGTTGTTGTTGAGGTACTTGCCCGCCAGGTCCCACAGCGTGTCGCCCTTCTCGACGATGTGCACCTGCTGGCCGTCCTTGGGGGTGACCGACTTGGGGTAATCCCACTTGGAGAAGTGGGCCTGCACCTGAGGCGTGCCCGTGGCTTGATCAGCCTGGGCTGCAGGCGCGGCCGGGGCGTCCTGCGCTGTCAAGTTATTGGCGGCACAGCTAGCCACAAGGCCGAAAGCCAGGGCCGTCGCCGTGCGCTGGAAGCGCAGCCAACTCGTGCGCTGCCGGATGGGCTGATCCATGGTGTCCCCCGATTTCGATGATGAAGGTGGAACGATTATAGAGCCTCGACGCGGATCATGTCGGAAAAAAGAGAGAGCCGCTTCTGGATGTCGCTGGGTGTGACGGATTCGAGGCGTTCGGTGGAAAACCGCTCCACGGTGAAGCTGGCCATGACGGTGCCCGCCAGTGTCGCGTGTTTGAGCGCCGGGAAGTCCATACGCCCGATTCGTGCCAGAAATCCAAGGAATCCACCGGCGAAGGTATCCCCGGCTCCGGTGGGATCCACGACATCCTCCAACGGGAAGGCCGGCGCCGCGAAAGTCCCCTCCGGCGTGAAGAGACTCACCCCGAACTCCCCATGCTTCACGACGAGGACCCTGGGGCCCATCTCGCGGATCCGCTGGTAGGCGCGCGCATTCTGGCGCTCGCCGGTGAGGGCCCGGGCTTCCCCATCGTTCACCAGGAGGATGTCCACTTCCCGCAGGACCCGCTCCAGGGCCTCCCGGGAGCCGGAGATCCAGTAGTTCATGGTGTCCAAGGCGATCCAGCGCGGCCGTTCCGCCATCTGGCGCACCACATCCAGCTGCAGCTCCGGCGCGATGTTGCCCAGGAAGAGGTAGGGGCTGTGGCGGTAGGCCTCCGGCAGCTTGGGGTGGAAGTCCGCGAAGACATTCAGGTGGGTCTCCAGCGTCTTGGCTTCGTTGAAGTCCCAGGCATAGGCGCCTTTCCAATGGAAGCTGGCGCCCGGCTTGCGCTCCAAACCCTGCAGATCGATGGGCCGGCCCTGGAAGACGCCCATCTCCCGTTCGCCGAAGTCCTCTCCGACCACGGCGACGATGCGGACCTCCGAGCTCTGGCTGGCGCTCAAGGAGAAATAGGTCGCTGATCCCCCCAGGGCCCGCTCACGGCGCCCCAGCGGCGTCTCGACATCATCGAACGCCACACTGCCCACCACCAACAGGCTCATCCGCCCTCCGTCCGTTCCTGATCTGATGAAGCCCTAGTAGTAAAGCACCCAGGCCTGGGCGCCGCCCATGGGGATGGGGGCCTGCGCGTAGCGGCCGATGCGGCCCGCCGGGCTTTCCTGCAGGAAAGCGAGCAGGGCCTCGTGGAGGCCGGGCCCTTCACCCAGGATCACATGGAGGGTGCGCCAGCCGAGGAACGCGCCGTCTTCGATGCGATCCCTGAGGCGGCCCAGGGCATCCGGCACGCTGTGGCCCCGCAGGTCCAGCGTCGCATCCACTTCCACGGCCATGCCGGCGGCCAGGTGGATGCGGACCGGCCGCTTGACGAATTCCGGAGGCAGCGTCGCTGCCGGGCTTTCTTCTGGGGGCATGGCAGCGGAGGCCTGCGCAGGTGCAGGGGGAAGCTCGGGCGCGGGGACGGCAGCCCGCGCAGGGGCAGGCGCCGGAACCGGGACTTCCAAGACCGGACGGGCCTGGAGAGGCTTGAGGCCCTTCAGGTCGCCCAGCCCCTCCTCGAAAGAGACGCCCGGTTCCACCCGAAGGGGGTTTTCAAAGGAGGGCGCGGCTGCAGGGACCGTCCGCGCCGGGCGGGGGGCTGGTGCCCCCATGGCGGCGAGGAACATGGCGTCCTCGTCGTTCATATCCTTGGCCTCGACGGGCTTGGGTTTCGGTTTCGGAGGCGGAGGCGGAGGAGCCCCAACCTCCCGGTGAGCCTGTTTCAGCTTCGCGAGATCCTGTTTCCAGACCATGACAACCTCTTTAGATCCAGATTAAGACAAAGGGCGTTGCATTCCTCCCCCCAACTGAGGTGCCCTGCGACACGCTGCAGTGCCTGAGAGCCCCTTCAACCTGGGTCAACCTGATGCCATCTAATGCGTAGCCAGTATTTGAGCGTTCCGGCACGCGCTTGGCATTACCCCTTGCCGAACCTTCCTTTGAGGAGTCCTCATGCGACGCACCGCTCTGATCCCCCTGCTGGCCCTAGCTTTCGCGGCCCCCGCCCTCCAGGCCCAGGACTTCCATCCGAGCTTCACCATCGATCTCATCGCGCCGACGGGGGATTTCAACAGCAAGACCTACCCGGCCTCGCCCTATTCCAACACGCCGGGATCGCCGCAGACGGAGCAGTACGACATCGGCCTCGGGATCAACTTCGGCCTCAGCTTCCCCACCAGCCGCGTGACGGCCTTCCGCCTGAACTTCGCGGGCACCACCAACAGCGGCAAGAACACCGCGCCGGGCTATGCGGACCTGGATCTCCGCCACTCCTCCTTCAATGTCGGCGGCGACCTCCAGATCTTCCCGGACGGCGGCGCGTGGCGGCACCACGGCTTCTACCTGCTCGGCGGCCTTTCAGCCGACTTCGAGAAGTTCGAGTACAGCGACAACGGCTTCGACAACTACTACAGCGACACCACCTCCATCAACAAGAGCCGCATGGGCGGCGAGATCGGCTTCGGCAACACCTTCGGCGGCGACGCCGGGCCCCGCTTCACCCTGGAAGTGACCTACCATACGAGCCTCACCGCCCACGATGTGAGCGCGGGCGACCCCCCGGCTACCAGCTATGTCCGCGCGGGCTTCGGCTGGGTCTTCTGAAACCGCTCGACCAGCAATGAGAAGGGCGCCTCGCGGCGCCCTTCTCATTGCTGCCGCTTTGGAAGTCAGCGGCCTTTGCGCCGGGACGCCTTCTTCACGGCTGACTCCGCCATGGGCTTCCCTTCCAGCGCCGCGGCGAGGCGGCGGGCCTCGGGATTGGCGGGATCCAGTTTGAGCAGGCGCTGGGCGTAGGCCAGCCGTTCGTCCGCGGGTTTCATGCTGTCCGCCTTCACCTGCGCGGCCTTCTGGCTCACATAGGCGCTCACGCCCCCGGCGTCGGCGATGTCGGCCTTCTCCTTCGCCAGGAAGCCCTGCCAATCGGCGGCCGATTTCTCATAATCGGCCTTCTCCTGGCGCAGCGCCGCCAGGGCGCCATCCATGGTCTTGAGCGCGTCCTCGCTGTGCTGGATGGAGGACTGGTGCTCGGCCACGAAAGTCTGGAGCTGCCCCTTCAGCTTCACCTGCTCCTCGGTGAGACCAGGCGAGCTGTTGAGCTGGTCCAGCTTGGCCTGGGCATCTCCCATCTCGCCCTTCCAGAGGGTGAGCTTGTCGGCGTGATCCGACCTCAGCTTAGCGAAGGACACTTCCGTGGCCGACAGGTTCGCGGCCGCGGTCGTGGAGGCTTTCTGCAGGGAGTCCTCGGCGGCCTCCCAGTCGCCGGAGGCCACGCAGGCCCGGGCGTCCAGCCCCTGCGCGCCGACGATGGCGTGCTGGTCCCCATAGTTGCTGGGGCTTGCGTTCGCGCCCTGCACCGAGAGGAAGGCTTCGATCTCCTTGCGGACCGCCGCGGCGTCCCCTTGCTTGAGCCGGAGCTCCCACCCGTCCCGCTTGCCGTTGAAAGCGTCCGCGAAGACCTGAGCCTGGGCCGGGAGCGCCGAGGCCAGGAGCAGGGCGGGAAGGAAGAAGGCGCGGAGGCGCATCACTTCGTCTTCTTATGGTGGCCGGACTTGACCGGCTCATCCTTGGCCTTGCCCAGCATCACTTCGATTTTGCGGGCCACGGCCTTGTTGGTGGGGTCCACGACCAGGGCGCGGCGCAGGCCCGCCATGGCGGCGGCCTTATCCGGGTTCGTGCCCGCGCTCTTCAAAAGCGCGTTGGCGTAGACCTTCTTGTCGCCCTTCACCTTGTCGAGGTAATCAGCTTCTTCCTTCAGGTGCTTGTCGATGTCCGCGATGGCCGCGTCGTAGTTCCCGGGCGCGGCCTTCAAGCCCTTGAGCGAGGTGTCCACCGCGTCCACCATCTGCTTGCCATGGGCCACATTGCCCGCGTAGATCGCCTGGTTCTTCTGGAGGAAGGCCAGCCGGCCGGCCTGCTCGGGCGTGGGGTTCTGGGTCTTGGACAGCGCGTCCATCTCGTCCAGATTCTTCTGGGCGTCGGCCTGGGCCTTCTTCCAGGTGTCCTGGAATGCCATCAGCGGCTCCTGGGCGTTGTCGGAGGTGGCCTGCGCGGTGCTCTTGGCCTTCCCGGCGTAGTCCCGCGCCTTCTCCCACTGGCCCATGTCCATCGCCGCGTTCGCCCCCAGGGAATAGAGGTCGGTGAGGGCCTCGAAATCGTTGATGCTCGCCTGGGCGCCCGCGATGCTGGACTTGTCGAAGACCGGGGGCTGGGCCGGGATCAGCGCCTCCACTTTGGCAAGGGCGGCCTCCGGATCGGACTTCAGGAGGGCGTTGATGGCCGGAGACTGGGCCTTGAACTGGGCATCGAGACTCGGCGCGGCGGGAGCCGGGGCCGGGGTCTGGACGGGGGCCTGGGCGGAAAGCGCCACGGGCAGAAGGGTCAGGACAGAGAGGGTCGGACGCATGGCGTTCCTTTCAGAACAAAACACTAGGGTAGTAGAGGCGAGGGCCGGGACGCATCCTCGGAAAGCGCCACCCACCGGACCGGCTGGGAAACATAGAGGCGGCGGTGGGGCCCCGCGAGCCCCGTATTGAGGTCGGACGAGAGGTTGTAGGCGAAGAACTTCGGGGAACCCTGCGGAGGGTCGAGCCGGACGACGACGAGATCAGCGGTGAGACGCGGAATATAGCCTTGGTGCCAGCGACGAAGGCCGGCCCGGATCTCCACCGGAGGGATGGGCAACGGCTTCGCAGGGTCCAGAACCGGCCAGTTCCCCTGGAACGCGCTCGATTCAGGTTTCCAAGTCTTGGCGGGTCCGGCCCAGACTTCCACACGGCAGCCGGGAGGCAGATCCGCCACCCGGATGCTGAGGACGACATGGCCTTTCCCGAACATGGCGGGCGTCTCCCACCAGCGCCAGAAACCGAGCGCCGCGATAAGCAACGCGACCCACAACGCGTACCACCAGCGTTGCCGCCAGTGGATGGAGGGCTCAGCCACGGTCCCAGCCTCGGGTTCAGACACGGCCGGGCTCAGAACGGGATGTCGTCGTCAGGGCCGCTGGGCGGCGGCGGCATGTCGTCGTAATCGGGCGCGCTCGAGGATGAGGACCCGGATCCGCCGCGGCTGTAGGAGCCTTCGGAACGCCCGCCGCCGTCTTCCATGCGGCCCAGCATCTGGAAGTTGTCGCAGCGGATGTCGCAGGCGGTCTTCTTCACGCCCTGCTGGTCCTGGTACTCGCGGTACTGGATGCGGCCCTCGATGAGGACCTGCTTGCCCTTCTTGAGGTACTTCTCGGCGATCTCGGCCTGCTTGCCCCAGACGACGATGTTGTGCCATTCGGTCTTGGACTGCTTCTCGCCGGCCTTGTCCTTCCAGGTCTCCGTCGTCGCGATGCTGAAGCGGGCCACGGGCTGGCCGCTCGTCGTCATCTTCAGCTCGGGGTCGCGCCCCAGATTCCCGATGAGCAACACTTTGTTAAGGGATCCGGACATCTCGTCCTCCTGTTCCGGCGGAGCTCTCCGCCGCACCGTTCTCAGACCACCTGAGCTGGTAGGGTGTCCATGATCGCTGGAGGGCGGCCCATGTCAAGCATCCTCGTCTGCTGCCGCAACAAGGAGTCCGCGAAGCGGCACTATGTCCCGGCCATCAAGGCCGCGGGCTGGAAAGGGGCCATCGCTCTCTGCGGCGCCGACGATCCGCCGCCGGATCTCGGGAGCGTTTCCGCGATGCTGATCACCGGCGGCCTCGACATCGACCCCGCCCACTGGGACCCCTCCGAGCCCGTCCACCCGGCGGCGGAAGTGGATCGCGCCCGCGACGACCGCGAGATCCCCCTCATCCGCGCCGCCTGGGAGAGGAACCTGCCGATTTTCGGCATCTGCCGAGGCCACCAGATCCTCAATGTTGCCCTCGGCGGCTCCATGATCCAGGACATCCCCGACGCCACCGGCTGCGCGCCGGAGCTCCACAACCACGGCACCAACGAGATCCCCGAGCTGCGCCACACCGTGAGCGTCACCCACGGCTCCCGCCTCGCGCAGCTGCTGGGCAGCCACGCGGTAGCCGTGAACAGCCGCCACCACCAGGCCGTGAAGAAGCTGGGCAAGGGCCTCAAGGCCACGGCCTTCCATCCGCAGACGCTGCACGGCGGCCAGTCGCTCGTCGAGGGGCTGGAAGCGGAAGACCCCGATCGCTGGGTGGTGGGCGTCCAGTGGCACCCCGAGAACCTCGTGGCCCTCAACGATGCCGCCGGGGATGCCGCCCGCGGCCTCTTCAACGGATTCGTCCAGGCCGCCGAAGCCTTCGCGGAGAAAGCGTGAGCGAGCCCATCCGCGTTGAAACCCACGAGCGCATCGTCACGCTGACGCTGGACCGCCCCGACAGGCTCAACGCCCTCGTGCCGGAAATGGCCGGGGGCTTCCGCGAGGCCCTCCGCAAAGCCGCGGAGCCCGGCGCGAAGGGGCTCGTCCTGCGCGGCGAGGGCCGCGGCTTCTGCGCCGGCGGCGATCTCGGCTGGATCCTCTCGTCGCTGGAAGCCGGCCGCATGGCGGAGCTCGAAGCCCTCCTCGACCTCGGCGTGGAAATGGCCCACGGGCTGCGCACCCTGCCCAAGCCCGTGGTCGCGCTCGTGCAGGGCCCTTGCGCCGGCGCGGGCCTGAGCCTGGCCCTGGGCGCGGACCTGCGCGTGGCGGCTTCCGACGCCAAGTTCTCCATGGCTTTCGTCAAGGTGGGCCTCCACCCCGACTGGGGCGGCAGCGTGCTGCTGCATCTCGCGGCGGGCCCCAGCGCGGCCCTGCACCTCATGCTCACCGCCGACGCGGTGGACGCCGCCCGCGCGAAAGAGCTCGGCCTCGTCCATGAAGTCGTGGATCCCGAGATGCTCGCCGATGTCGGCAAGGTCTGGGCCCAGCGCCTCGCCCACGGCCCCGGCGAGGCCATGGCCCGGATCAAGGCCTCCGCTCTCCGCAACGCCGGCCTCACGCCCGATTCCCTGCTGGCCCTCCTCAAGGCCGAAGGCGAGCAGATGAAGGCAGCCATCCGCAGCGCCGACGCCCGCGAGGGCATGAAGGCCTTCCTCGAGAAACGCGCGCCCAAGTTCGCCTGAGGCGGCTCAGGGCATCAATCCGTCCACGAGGGCGTCCAACAATCCGTCGAAGATGCCCGCGCCGCCGGGGCGCTGGTTGACGAGTTCGCCTTGGGCGTCGAGGGGCCAGAGGCGGATGACGGACCAGGGGCCCAGCGAGGGCTGCACGGGCGTGCGGCAATGGGGGCAGACGGCCTCCTCGAGCGGCAGGCCCGCGCCGCAGCTGGCGCAGGGGGGCATCTCCGAGGGCCAGCTGCGGCCCGTGTGGCGCAGCGTCCAGAGCTCCTTGAAAGGGCGCGGCGCGTCCGTGCCGCCCACGAGGCGCCCGCTCGCGGGCTCGAAGAGGAAGGCGCTGCGCGTGCCTTCCATGCGGATGTCCACGAAGGGGTGGAAGCTGTCGAGCCCGGCCATCTGCGCGCGCTCCACCCTCACCTGGTCCAGTTGCAGCGCCTGCCCCCGGCCCCGCAGGCTCATCTCCGTCCGCGCCCAGCCTTCCCACAAGGCTTCCTCGGCCCACCAGCCGAGGTTCTTCCAGCGGAGGCTCTGGTAGGCCCGTGCCAGGTGGGCGGGGAGGGGCGAGGCCCAGGCCTTGAGCCGCTCCACGGTCCAGCCCTGCGCGATCTCATCGAGGCGCGACGCCACCGAAGGCAGCGATTCGAAGACGCCCTCGATGGAACGGCCGCAGCCGTCGCAGCGGTCGTGGGCGAGGCCGAGGATGGGCCGCCCGCAGTAGGGGCACTCCCCGTCCGTGTCCAGGCGGATGGCGGTGTAGGGCTGGTCCATCGCTCTAGGCTTTGCCCACCAGCCGGCTCTGGCCCTGCTCGATGAGCTCCTTCATGCGCCGCGCGTCACTCTTGGAGTGGCCGTGGCTGGCGAGCGGATCACTGCCGCCGGTGCTCTCGATGAGGACATCCGCGAACAGCAGGCCCGTGTCGATGCGGACGCTGGCCACCTTGCTGATGTGGATGCTCATCTCGTTCACGGAGAACCAGCTCCGCTTGCGGCGCACCACCGACTGGTCGCCCACCTCGATCACCGTGCGGAAGAGGCGGTTGCCCTTGGTCCAGCGGCTGGCTTTGAAGACTTCGCTCATGGGGCGCTCCGGGATTGAACGATCATAGGAGCTTCGCCATGACCTTGCCCGCCCCCCTTCCCATTGACGCCATCCTGCCCGAGCTCGTCGCGGCCCTGCGCCGCAGGCCGAACCTCGTGCTCACGGCGGAGCCCGGCGCCGGGAAGACGACGCGGGTGCCGCGAGCCTTGCTGGAGGCGGGCCTGCTCGGGGACGGCGAATGCTGGATCCTGGAGCCGCGGCGGCTCGCGGCGCGCCTCGCGGCCACGCGGGTGGCGGCGGAGATGGGCGGGAGCCTGGGCGCGGCCGTGGGCTACGCCGTTCGCTTCGAATCGAAGGTGTCCAAGGCCACGCGCCTGCGCTTCGTGACGGAAGGGCTGCTGCTGCGGCGCCTCCAATCCGATCCGGAACTCGAAGGCATCGCCGCCGTCGTGCTCGACGAATTCCACGAGCGGCACCTGCACACCGACCTGGCCCTGACCCTGCTGCGGCGCCTGCAGCGGTCCTCACGGCCGGATCTGAAACTCGTCGCCATGAGCGCCACGCTGGACGCCGCGCCCGTGGCGGCCTTCCTCGACGCGCCCATGCTCAGCAGCGAGGGCCGCGGCTTCCCCATCGAGCTGCGCCATGCGCCGAGGGAGGACGCGCGGCCCCTCGCGGAGCGCGTCGCCGAAGCCGTGCAACAGCTTCACCGCGAGGACCTCGGCGGCCACCTCCTCGTCTTCCTGCCCGGCGCCGCGGAGATCCGCGCCTGCGCCCGCGCGCTGGACGCGCCCGCCGCGCGCCTGGGCCTGCGCGTGCTGCCCCTGCACGGCGACCTCAGCGCCGAGGCCCAGCAGGAGGCCATCGCGCCGAGCGAGCAGCTCAAGGTCATTCTCAGCACCAATGTGGCCGAGAGCAGCGTGACGCTGGATGGCGTCCGCGCGGTCATCGACTCAGGCCTGGGCCGCGAGGCGCGCCACTCGCCCTGGTCCGGCCTTTCCAGCCTCCTGACCGTGCGCATCAGCCAGGCGCGCTGCGTGCAGCGCATGGGCCGCGCGGGCCGCACGGGGCCGGGCCTCTGCCTGCGCCTCTTCACCGAAAGCGATTACCGCCTGCGCGCGGCCTTCGACGCGCCGGAGCTGCAACGCGCCGATCTCGCGGAAGCCCTGCTCGGGCTCCATGTGCTCGGCATCCGCGATCCCGCTTCGCTGCACTGGTTCGAGGCGCCTCCGGAAGCTTCATTGAAAGCCGCCGAGAAGCTGCTGCGCGATCTCGGCGCGTTGGACACGGAAGGTGCCATGACCGCCCTCGGCCGCCGCATGGTGGACCTGCCCCTGCATCCGCGTCTCGCGCGGCTCGTGCTCGCGGGCGAGGCCGAGGGCATCGCCGACACCGCGCGGCTGGCGGCGGCGTTGCTGGAAAGCGGCGAGCTCGCGGCCCGCGCGAACCTGGATCGCCGCGAAGGTTCCGGCGCCGCCCTGTCCTGCGATCTGCTGCCGCGGCTCGACGCCTATCGCGAAGCCGAGGCTGCGGCCTTCCACGCGGGCGCGCTGCGCGCCGCGAAGCTCGACCCCGGCGCCGTCCACCGCGCGCGGCTGGCCCGGCGCAGCCTGGGCCAAGCTTCCGACACGGCCGCCGATTCCGAGACCGCGCTCCAGCGCGCTCTGCTCATGGCCTATCCCGACCGCGTGGCCAGCCGGGGCGAGGGCCGCAGCTACCGCCTCTGCGAAGGCGGCGGCGCGACGCTGGATCCCGCGAGCCGCGTGAAGGCCGCCCTCCTGCTGGCGCTGGACGCGGACGCGAGGGGCGCCAGCGTCAGCGTGCGGCTCGCCTCCGCCCTCGAACCCGAATGGCTGCTGGAGGCTTTCCCGGAGCGGCTGCGCGAAGAGGACGCCTTCGAGTACAACGAAGCGCGCCGCCGCGTGGAGCGCGTCAGCGGCCTCTGGTTCGGCGAGGCCTGCCTCGACGCCACGCGCCAAGCGGCGGACCCTTCCGATCCCCGCGCCGCGGCGCTGCTGGCCCAGGCCGCTCAGGGCAGGAACCTGGGCGAGACCTTCGACCGGCTCGTGCAGCGGGCCACCTTCCTGCGCAAGCACCGCCCCGACCTGGAACTGCCCGAGGACCTGGACGGCGCCCTGCTCGTGCAGGCATGCACGGGCCTCGCGAGCCTCAAGGAGCTGGAAGCCGTGGACTGGGCCTGGACCTTCCGCGCCCGCTTCGGCGAGGCGGCCTCGCAGCTGCTGGCCGCATGGGCGCCGGAGACCGTGCAGCTGCCCAAGGGCCGCCCCGCCAGGATCCAGTACGAAGGCGAGAGCCCCTGGGTGGCCGCGCGGCTCCAGGATTTCTGGGGCCTCAAGAAGGGCCCGGCCCTCGCCGGCGGCGCCGTGCCTCTCGTGCTGCACCTCCTGGCCCCCAACATGCGCGCCCTGCAGGTCACCACCGACCTCGCCGGGTTCTGGGAACGCGTCTACAAGGAACTGCGCCCCGCCCTGTCGCGGCGGTATCCGAAGCACCATTGGCCGGAGTGAAGAAGGAACTCCATCCACCGATTCCGGCGATTCCATCGATTCAATCAATCCCGCTCATACCTTTCGCTGGAATCGGTGGAATCGGTGGATGATTTTATTTCTCTCTTTCCTGTTTTCATAAGAGTCCATGCAACTCATCTTCCGCCCCATCACCCCCGCCGACGACGCCGCCGTGGCCTCGGTCATTCGCACCGTCATGCCTGAATTCGGCGCGGACGGACCCGGCTTCGCCATCCACGATCCCGAGGTGGACCACATGGCCGAGGCCTACGGCGCGCCCGGCTCGGACTACTTCGTCGTGGTGGACGAGGCGGACCGTGTGCTGGGCGGCGGCGGCTTCGCGCGGCTGGATGGCGCTGACGCAGGCACCTGCGAACTGAAGAAGATGTACTTCCTGCCCCAGGCCCGCGGCACCGGCATGGGCGAGCGCCTGCTGCGCCACCTCCTCGAAGGCGCCCGCCAGGCGGGCTACCGGACCATGTACCTCGAGACCCTCACCGGCATGGACGCGGCCATGAGGCTCTATACCAAGGTCGGCTTCCAACCTCTCTGCGCGCCCATGGGCGCGACGGGGCACACGAGTTGCGACCGGTGGTATGCGATGGAATTAGGTTTCCCTACCCCTTTCTCACCTGCGCAGCAGCCGGCTGAAAGAGTGGAAACTCCTTCTTCAATCTCACCGCTCACTCAAGCTTTGCTTCTTACATCAGTGATCTTCACGA
>DATJFC010000140.1:0-10324 GCA_035495995.1 Holophagaceae bacterium | reverse complement strand
TACGATCGGCGCCATCCTCGGCCCCGCGCTGGCCGCGGGGTTGCTGGCCTGGGGCCTGTCGCGCGGCCGCGTGGAGCTGCCCTGGCTGCGGTCCCTGCTCTGGGCCAGCCTCGTCCCCGGCCTGCTGGCCGCGCTGGTGTTCGCCCTCGCCGTGCCGGAGAAACCGAAGTCGAAGCCGCGCCTTTTCGCGTTCAGGGACGCGATGAAGGCGATGCCCCCGGCCTTCCGCCGCTACCTCGGGGGCGTGGGGCTCTTCGGGTGCGGCGACTTCGCGCACACGCTGCTCATCCTCGCGGCCGCCCAGCTCCTCGCGCCCGCGCTGGGGCCCGCGCGGGCCGCGGCCTGGGGCGTGGGGCTCTACGTGCTCCACAACGCGGTCTACGCGGCCGCCGCCTTCCCCGCGGGCGCGCTGGCGGACCGCTTCAAGGCGCACCGGCGCCTGCTGGGCCTCGGCTACCTCGCGGGCGCGGCCATGCCCTTGATGCTGGCTTCGGCCTTCCTCCATGGGCACGCCTCGCCGCTGCTCATGGCCCTCGTCTTCTCCCTGGGCGGGCTCGTGAACGGCATCCAGGACACGCTGGAGGGCGCCACCACGGCGGAGCTGGCGCCGCCGGAGCACAGGGGCCTCGCCTTCGGCCTGCTGGGCGCGGTGAACGGCGCGGGGGACCTCGTCTCCAGCCTGGGCGTGGGCCTGCTCTGGACCTGGCATCCCGCTTCCGCGTTCTTCGCCGCCGCCGCGCTCATGGCCATGGGCGGCCTCGCGACGCTCGGGCTGCGGTCCGAAGCCTGAGGCCCCGGTCAGTTCGGCAGCTCGCGGCGTCCGCGGGCCTTCACGAGGATGAGGGAGGCGCCGCCGGGGCCCTGCTCCATGCGGACCTCGTCCATGACCTGTTTCATGAAGAAGACGCCGCGCCCGCCGGGTTTCAGCAGGTTCTCCGGCAGGTTCGGATCCGGGATGTCCGCCAGGACCACGCCCTTGCCCTGGTCCTCGATGCGGATCTCGAAGCGGTCCGCCATGGGCGTGAAGCTCACGCGCACGGACTTGTCCTTGCTGAGCTTGTTCCCGTGGCGCATCGCGTTCGCGATGCCTTCCTGGATCGCCAGCCAGAGCTGTTCCCCGTCCTCCTGGCTGAAATTGAGATGCTTCAGGAATTCGGCGCCCACCACCTGGATGAGGTCGATGAACCGCAGATCCGTGCTGCAGGTCAAAGTCACCGGGAGTAGGGCGGTCTGGGCCATGGCAAATACCTGCCGCATTGCGGGAAGCGGATGGGCAAAGCTACCCGGGTCCGCGGAAGATCACAAGAGCGGGATATCGGGGCGGGGGCCCGGGGAGTATCCTTGAAGGTCGGGGCTGTCAGGGCTCCGGGGAGCCGTCCATGAAGGTGATCGTCGCCAAGACCGCGGGATTCTGCTGGGGCGTGAAGCGCGCCATGGACGCGGTGCTGGAGGCTTCCACCAAGCAGGGCGCTGGCCCGGTGCAGACCCTCGGCCCGCTCATCCACAACCCCCAGGCCCTGGAGCTCATCGGCAAGCGGGGCGTCGCCGTGGCCGCGGCGCCGGACAAGGTGGAGAACGGCACGGTGGTGATCCGCGCCCACGGCATTCCCATCCAGGACCTGCGCGGGCTCAAGGAGCGCGCCAAGAAAGGCGAGCTGAACATCGTCAACGCCACCTGCCCGGAAGTCGCCAAGGTCCACAACAAGATCAAGAAGTGGAGCCCCAAGGGCTACTTCACCGTCATCCTCGGCTCCCACGGGCACGCGGAGAGCATCGCCCACCGCAGCTTCGCGGAGCACGGCTCCATCATCGTGGCCAACATGGGCGAGGCGATGGCCTTGCCGGACGAGCAGCTGGAGAAGGTGCTCATCGTCTCCCAGACCACCTTCACGGTGAAGGACTTCCACGAGATCAGCGGCTACCTGCGGGACCGCGCCAAGGACGTGATCATCGAGAACACCATCTGCGAGGACACCTGGACCCGGCAGGACGAGGCCAAGTCCCTGGCCCAGGCCGTGGACTATGTGATCGTCGTGGGCGGCAAGGCCTCCTCCAACACCAAGCATCTCGCCGAGCTGGCGCAGCACTACGGCAAGCCCGTGCAGTACGTGGAGACGGCCGCGGAGCTGGACCTCAAGGCCTTCAAGGGCTCCGAGACGGTGGGCGTGCTCGCCGGCGCCTCCACGCCCACCTGGCTGGTGGACGAGGTGGTAGACGTGCTCGAGCAGCTGGGGGATGGCGCGAGCCGGCTGGGCAGCTTCCTCCGCGCGGGCTTCGGCGCGCCGGTGCTGCTGGCGGCGGGCTCCTCGCTCATGACCCTCGGCGTCCACAAGTGGCTGGGCCTCGGCCTCACCTGGCGCTTCCCCGTCATCACCGGCGCTTACGTGCTCGGCATGTTCCTGCTGAGCCCCTACCTCGATCCCCATGGGCTCGGCGCCAAGGGGCCCGCCCGCGCGCGCTTCCTGGAGCGCAACCGGTCCGCCCTCCTGACCGCCGCCATCGTCTCCCTGGCCCTGGCGCTGGGGCTTTCCGCCTCCTTCGGCCTCGTGCCCCTGGGCGTGCTTTCGGGCGCGACGGTGCTGGGCGCGCTCTACAAGCTACCCCTGGGCGGGCACAGCCTCCGCAACATCCCCGGCTCCAAGGACGCGGTGGTGGCCCTGGCCCTGGCGGTGGTGGCCGTCGCCATGCCCGTGTGGCACTTCCACGCGCCCTGGAACCTGCGCGCCTTCGCCGCGCTCTTCCTGGTGGGCGTCCTCGCCTTCGCGCGCACGGTGGTGAACGACATCCGCGACATGCAGAACGACCAGATCGTCGGCCAGGAGACCCTGCCGATCCTCCTGGGCAAGGGGCCGGCCAAGAAAGTGCTCGCGGCCATGCTGGGCGTGCTGCTGATGGGCACGCTCTGGCTCACCTTCCAGAGCCGTCACGCGGTCCACCCCATGCTCACGGCCCTCATCCTCCTCGTCTGCGCGGCCTACCCGCTGTTCTACCTCTGGCTCTTCCACGAGCGGTTCACCGCGGGCCGCGCCCGCTTCCAGGTGGGCGTGGAGCTGAGCTTCTACATGCTGGGCCTGCTGGCGCTGGTGTAAGGGCGCCAGAGGGCCGCGGCCGCATGATCAAGCACCTCCGCCTGCCGCTCCGCTTCGACGCGGACCGCATGCTGCATGAGGTGCGGTCGCTGGAGGCGAAGCTCTGGAAGGACCACTACCAGGTCCTCCACTACGAGGGCGCCTGGCGCGCGCTGCCGTTGCGGAGCCAGGGCGGCCGCCCGGACGACGTCTACATCTCGCCCGTCCCGGGGGCCGTCTACCAGGACACGCCGATGCTGGAGGCCTGCCCTTATCTGCGGGAGGTCCTCGCGGCCTTCCGCTGCCCGCTCCAGGCCGCGCGGCTGATGAAGCTGGATGCCGGCGCCGTCATCAAGGAGCACCGGGACGCCGGCCTCTGCGCGGAGGAGGGCGAGGCGCGCTTCCACATCCCGGTCCTCACCCATCCCGATGTCGCCTTCGTGCTGGACGGGGACCGGCTGCCGCTCCAGGCCGGCGAGTGCTGGTACCTGAATTTCAATCTGCCCCATTCGGTCCGCAACGAGAGCCAGGTGGACCGCATCCACCTGGTGATCGACGCCCTCGCGGACGACTGGGTCCGGGGGCTCCTCGCAGATGAGAAGGCCGACTGCCGCCGCGACATGGAGGCGCCGGACCCCTACGGGGAGAAGGACCGCCGCGCCATGATCGGGGAGCTCCGGCGCATGGGCACGCCCACCGCGTCGCAGATGGCGGAGGAGATGGAAAAGAAGCTGCTTTCGCGGTTCTAAAGGCTCATTTACGGATAAGCCCTTAGGCATCATCGTTGCCTAGCGAGTCGAGGCGCGAGACACTGGAGTTTCGCGTTCGAATCGCGCTCAGAGCCTAGATGACCGACGCCACAGCCCCTGAAACGCCCCGCCGCGACGGCCTCCTTTCAGCGCCTCTCGAGCGGAACTTCCTGCTCCAGGCCCTAGGCCTGCTCGCCTGGTGCTTAGCCTGGATGGCGGTCCAGACCCTGCTCGACCGGAAGGGCGCCACGCCCCAGCATCAGGTGACGGTCTTCATGGCCGCGGGCCTCGCCTTTCTCGGCGGGCTCTTCCTCGCGGCCCGCAGGCGCGCCTTCGACCTCTTCACCAGCGTGCCCTTCGCCATCAGCCAGGTCGTGCTCCTCGCGATGTCGGTCCTCCTCGGCACCCTCGTGCTGCAGGAGCTGAAGTGGAGCGAGTACAAGAGCCTCTACGGCACCCAGTGGTGGGGCGGCCTGCCGCTCTTCCTCGTGCGCCACGCCCACGCGGACGATGTCTACCACAGCCTCTGGTTCTACGGCCTCATGCTGCTCATCAGCCTCTCCACGCTGCTCGTGGCCTGGAAGCGGCGGCCCTACCCGCTGCCCAGGCTAGGATTCCTGCTCGTCCACATCGCGCCCACGCTGATCCTCGCCGGCGGGCTCGTGGGCAAGTACGGTTTCGTGCGCGCCTTCAACGAGATCCACCAGGGCGAGCCCACGGATCTCTTCTGGCGCGTGAAGGGCCCGAACCCGAACGACTGGAAGGACGCCTACGGGCTGCCGGGCTTCCGCCTGCGGCTCGACAAGTTCCAGATCCAGACCTACGAGCCGGAGTACAAGCTCTACGCGTACACCGAGCCGGACGGGAAGGGCGGCTTCGAGCGCAATCCCAAATCGTACGAGGTGAAGGAAGGCATGGAAGAGCGCCTGCCGCTCACCTGGCTGCGCATGAAGATGGACAAGGTGATTCCCGACGCGGTGGACGCGGGCGGTTTCCAGGAGGAGCCCAAGGGCGACCTGAATCCGGCCCTCAAGCTCCAGCTGGATCTGGGGAACGGACAGCCCGTGGTGGGGTATCTCCTGGCGGAAAGCCCCGCCGCCTACCGGTTCGACGAGCCGGGCGGCCGCTTCGCCATGATGGTGAAGGAGCGCTTCGACGCTTCGCTCGCCGCCCAGCTGCGGCCCCACGGCCCTTCCGCCCAGAAGCTCGCGATGACATTCATGGGTAAGACCCTGGAGCACGACGCGAAGCCCGGGACCACCTGGTCCTTCCCGGCCTTCGAGCTGAAGGTGGTGAAGCTGCACCCGGACTTCCCCTTCAAGCAGGGCCCGGACGGGCCCGTGGTGCTGGACCGGATCCCGCCGCAGCTCCGCGGCCCCTGGCTGGAGGTGCAGCTCCACCGGCTCAGCGATGGCGTCGATGCGCCCCTCTTCCTCTGCGCCCGCACCCCCGCCTTCTCCGACCAGGCCAACGCGCCGATCCTGCCCCCCGGCATGGGCATGACCCTGCACTACCTCCGGGAAGGTGAAGAGTCGCAGCGCCGCTTCCTCGTTTACAGCCTGGACGACACCCAGGCCCGCCTGGTGGAGGACGGCCGCGTCGTCCGCGCGGAGAGCTGGGCCCCGGGCAAACTCTTCACCGTGGACAAGGGGTTGAGCGTCACTGTGATGGAATCGCTGCCCCACGCCGCCTGGAACCCGGCCTTCATCGCGAACCCCGACACCCAGTCCAAGGCGCCGGATCCGGACCACGCCAACCCCGCCCTCCAGGTGACCGTGTCGGATCCGGACACCGGGAAGGCCGAGACCCAGTGGCTCGCCGCGAAAAACCCTGACGGCTCCGCGGCCCAGGGCACGACCTTCTTTGACGGCCGCGTGGGCCTGTCCTACCACGAGAAGGACGCCGAGCCGAAGGATTTCCGCAGCGTGCTCGTCGTGGAGGACAAGGAAGGCCACGAGCTGGCCCGCAAGGAGGTGAGCGTGAACGACCCGCTCATCTTCCGCGGCCACTGGTTCTACCAGAGCAACTACGATCCGAAGGACCCCACCGTGAGCGGCATCATGGTGGTGGTCGAGCCCGGCCTCTGGCTCACCTACCTCGGCTTCGCCTGCCTCATCTTCGGCGCGCTGTGGATGTTCTACCTGAAGCCCTGGCTCAAGAAGCGCGCGGAAGGGAAGGTGGCCTGATGCACGAGCTCTACGCCCATTTCGTCAAAGGCGAGTGGCCCTTCAAGCTGACGCTGATCGCCTACGCCCTCGCGTTCCTCGCCTACCTCGCGAGCCTCTGGGCGCCGCGGCTGAAGGACGGGAAGGACCGCGTCTACGCGGCCGCGCGCTGGCTCTTCCTCGCCGCGTGGGCGCTGAACGCCTACACCCTCATCGGGCGGGGCATCGAGGCCGGGCGCCCGCCCTTCAAGACCTTCTATGAAAGCCTCATCTACTTCGGCTTCATCTTCGGCGGCATCATGGTCGCCGTGGAGTGGCTGAAGAAGGTGCGGCTCCTCGGGTTCATCGCCACGCTGCTGATCCTCGGCGCCCTTGGCTACGCGCTCCACAAGCAGGACATCGAGATCATCCAGCTGCCGCCGGCCCTCAACAGCGGCTGGTTCCTGCCCCATGTGACCATCTACTTCTGCGGCTACTCCTGCGTGACCGTGGCCTTCGTGCTGGGCATCCTCGCCTGGGTGAAGCCCGGGGACCGCAGCTTCGATCCCGGCTCCTTCTGGGCGAGGGCCATCGGGACTTCGGAGGTGAACTTCGAAGTCCTCACCAGGAATTGGGTCCGCGTCGGATTCCTCTTCCTGGCCGCGGGCCTCATCACGGGCGGCACCTGGGCGAAGTTCGCCTGGAGCGACTACTGGAGCTGGGACCCCAAGGAGAACTGGGGCCTCATCACCTGGCTGATGTACCTGGTGGTGCTCCACCTGTTCTATGTCCCCAGCATCCCCCGCAAAGTCGCGATCCGGGTCAGCGTCTTCACCTGGGGCTTCATCGCCTTCACCTACTTCGGCATGGGCTACCTCCCCACCAAATCGCAGTCCATGCACATCTACACGGAGACGCCTCCGGCGGACCAGGGCGATGTGAAGGGCCTGAACAAAGAGATGTATTGATGGGGTTTCCGGGGCTGCTACCTTTTGAAGCGAAAACCAACCCCTCCCAAGGAGCTGCCATGCGCAAGTTCGCTTCGTCCCTCCTCCTCGCCGGCGCCCTCTTCGGCGCTTCGGCGCTCTCCGCCGCCGGCGCCAAGACCTACCAGGTCACGGGCCCCGTCATGGATGTGCAGGGCGATGTCGTCACCGTCCAGAAGGGCAAGGACCTCTGGCAGATCAACCTGCCCGCCGGGACCACGGTCAAGAAGGGCGACAAGGTCACCATCACCTACACCATGACCGCCACCAAGGTCGAGGTGAAGGGCGGCGACAAGCCCGCCGCCGCGGCCAAGCCGGCGAAGGCCTCCAAGAAGTAGGCTCGGACGACCCCGGACGGGCCCCGCGAGGGGCCCGTCCCCGTTAGGGTGGAATGATGAACCGCGGATGGATCCTGATCACGGGCTGCTCCACCGGCATCGGCCGCGCGCTGGTGGGCCAGCTGAGGGCGCGGGGGTACGCCGTGGTCGCGACGGCCCGGAAGGTGGAGACCCTCTCAGACCTGCCTCCGGGCGGCGATCTCCGCGCCCTCTCCCTCGATGTCACCGACGCCGCTTCCATCGCCGCGGCGGTGGAGGCCTGCCGGGACCTGCGCTTCGTGGGCCTCGTGAACAACGCGGGCTACGGGCAGATCGCTCCGATGGAACTGCTCACCCCGGAGGAGCTGCGCGCGCAGTTCGAGACCAATGTCGTCGGCCTCCATGCCATGACCCGCGCCTTCCTGCCGCTCATCCGAGCCAAGGCCGCGAAGGGCGAAGGCCGCATCGTGCACATCGCCTCCGTGCTGGGGCGCGTGCCCATTCCGCTGGCCGGCGCCTACAACGCGAGCAAGCACGCCGTCGTCGCCCTCGCCGAGTCCCTGCGCCTGGAGATCGGCGATGAGATTCCCGTGCTCCTCGTGGAGCCCGGCGCCATCCGCACCGAGTTCCGGCGCACGCTGACCTCGGTCTGGGGCGACCTGCCCGCGCGGGCGGAAGGCACGCGCTACGCGCGCATCCTTCGCGCCTACCTGGAGAAGAAGGACAGCCTCGGCGAGCGCTGGGCCCTGGCACCGGAACGCTGCGCCGCGAGGATCGCCGCGGCCATCGCGAAGCGGCGCCCGCCCCGCCGCCTCGTCATCGGCAAGGACGCCTTCTGGGCCCTGAAGGCGAAGGCGATCCTGCCCGCCTGGCTGTGGGAACGCGCGCTGCGCCGGACCTACGGTCTGCGTCAGGCGTAGCGCAGGTCCCTCCGGAACAGGTGCCATTCCAGGCTGCGGGGGCCTTCGCCCTGGACCGGGCCCGTCGCGAGCGGCGCGCCCTCGCCCAGGAAAGCGACGGTCTTGGCGACGACTTCAGCGTCGCGCAGGATGCGCCGGTGGCCGAGGCCTTGGGTGCGGACCAGCTTCGCGCCGGGCCACGCGGCGGCGTAGGCTTCGCCGTGAGCCATGGGCACTTCGCGGTCGGATGCGTCGTGGATGACGAGCCCCGGGACCCGGATTTCGCGCGCGCGGCTCGGGCCGTGGACATCGTCGAAGCGGACCCCGAAATCCCTTTCCAGCGATGCCAGCAAAGCCTCGTGGCGCGCCCCAGGGAAGCCCAGCGCCTCCAGCAGCTCGAGGTAGAAGATCCTCGGGCTTTCAGGCGCGGCGATGAGGACGGCTCTGGAGGCGGGCAATCCGCGGCTCAGCGCGTAGGCCGCGGTCGCGCCGCCGAAGCTGTGGCCGATGACGGCGTGGAAGGGGCCGCGGGCCGCCGCGAGGTCGCGCATGGCCTGCGCGAACGTGGGCACGCTCGCCGTGCGGCCTTCTGAACGGCCGTGGCCGGGCCCGTCGAAGGCGAGGACGGAATAGCCTTCGTCCAGCAGCGGGCGCACGAAGGCGTGGAGCTGGCTCCCGCGCCCGCCCCAGCCGTGGGCCAGCAGCACCGCAGGGCCCTCGCCCCAGCTCCAGCCCTGGAGGCGGAGGCCGCCGCTGCTGAAGCGGAACGGGCAAGCCCGCCGCAACGCCGCGCGTTCCGCCTCCGGCGCGGCGTGGCGGGGCGGCGTCGTGAAGAGATGCTGGGTCCAGCGGCGGGCGAGGTCGGGAGCGACGGCGTCCATCGCGCGGAGGGTGGTGCGGAGCGTGCGGAGGCGGAGGTTCATTGCGGCCTCACAAGGGCGGGAGCCGCGTGCCCGGCGCGGTGAAGGCGCGGAGCCGGTCCTTGATGGCGCGGCGGCTCATGGCGAAGGCGGCCCGGTCGCCGAAGAGCTGGAAGGCCCCGTTGGCGCCGAGCGCGAGCGCGTGGAATTCGTAGGCGAGCTGCTCGGGGTCGGCCTCCTTCGACAGTTCGCCGGCGGCTTTGGCTTCGCGGATGAGGCGGGCCAGGGTCTGCCGCAGTTCCGCCATGCACTCGGCGGTGTAGTCCTTCACGGGGCCTGGGCGTCCGTCGAACTCGGAGCTGGCGGCGGCGATGGGGCAGCCGCCGCGGAAGATCTCCGACTCCGCGTAGGCGAGCCAGCGGTCGCAGACGGCCACGAGGCGCTTGAGGCCCCGCGGCGCCTTGAAGGCGGGGACGAAGACCTCCATCGCCACCCGGTCACGCACAGTCTTGAGCGTGGCGAGCTGCAGCTCCTCCTTGGACCCGAAATGCGCGAAGAGACCGGCCTTGCTCAGGCCGGTGGCCTCCGCCAACCGGCCGATGCTGAGCCCTTCCAGGCCCAGTTCCGAGGCCATCTGCACGGCCTCCTGGAGGATCGTTTCGCGGGTGAGGGCGCCGTTGGAGGAGGAGACGGCTGCGGGCACGGGGCCTCCAGGAATGTTCCAACAATAAAACGATCGTTCGTTTTGTCAAGGGCCGCACTTCAGGTTTGGCGGAATGCCCGCGCCGTCCCCCTCAGGCCCGCTTGCGGAGGAACAGGTGCGTCGCGCGCTCGCCCGGGATCGCTTCGACCGCTTCATAGCCCAGGGTGGGGAGGTCCAGGCCTTGAAAGAGCGCTTCGCCGCGCCCCATCAGGATGGGCCTCTGGGCGAGATGCAGCTCGTCCACGAGCCGCGCCTCCAGGTATTGCCGGACCGTGGCCACGCCGCCGCCGAGCCGCACATCCTTTCCGCCGGCGGCCGCGAAGGCTCGGTCCAGCGCTTCGCGGATGCCGCCCGTCACGAAGTGGAAGACGGTCCCCCCCTTCATCTCGAGGGGCTCGCGCGCGTGATGGGTCAGCACGAAGACGGGCACATGGTAAGGCGGCTCTTCGCCCCACCAGCCTTTCCAGCTGTCATCGGGCCAGGGGCCACGCACGGGGCCGAACATGTTGCGGCCCAGGATCCACGCGCCGATGCCGGCGAAGCCCTGCTCGGCCTGGGCGTTGTCCACGCCCGTCTCGCCGCCCTCGCCCCCGCCGCC
>DATJFC010000139.1:0-4367 GCA_035495995.1 Holophagaceae bacterium | reverse complement strand
GATGGATCCCGTACAGGATGGCACCAGAGACGATGGCGCTGTCAGCGAGATTGAAAGTCCAGTAATGCCAGGACCCGAAGATGAAATCGAGGAAGTCCACGACACGGCCGTGCCAGAGCCGGTCGAGCCCGTTGCCCAGCGCGCCGCCGAGGATCAGGCCGAGCGCCGCTCGTTCAAGCCGGGGCGTCTCGTCCTTCAGGAAAAGCCCGCCGAAGTAGACCAGCGCCGCCAAGCCCGCCGCGAGGAAGATCACCGCCCGGACCCATTCGGGCAGGCCCTGGAGGCTCCCGAAGATGGCGCCCGTGTTGAAGTTCAGGAGCAGATTGAAGAAGCCCGGGATCACGGAGAGGCTCTCGCCTTCACGCAGGCGCGACAGGATCCAGAGCTTGGACAGGATGTCCAAGCCCAGCACAGTGGCCGGCAGCAGCAGCCAGAGGGGGCGCTTCACGCGATCACCACCTGGGCGCAGCGCGCGCAGAGATCGGCGTCCTCGCCTCGGCCATGGCCCCCGCGGCGGTTCCAGCAGCGCGGGCACTTCGTGCCTTCGTGGGCCTCGACCACGACCTTGAGTTCGCCGCCGTCGACGAGCTCAAGGCCAGAGACGACAAAAAGGTCTTCCAGCGAGTCCGCGCCGGGCGCCCCGGCCAAGGCGCGGAGCGAGGCTATTTCGCCCGGAGGGAGATGGAGCTTCACGCGCGCATCGAGGCTCGTGCCCACGGTCTTCGCGGCGCGGAGGGGTTCCAGTTCGCCCTGCATCATCTCCCGGAGCGCCCAGAAGCCTGTCCAATCCGGAGTCTCGGCGACGGCCTGCAGATCCTCGAAACGCGCGGTGAACACGGGATCCGCAGCTCCGGGCAGGTGCTCCCAGGCCTCATCCGCCGTGAAGCTGAGCACCGGGGCCAGCAGGCGGATGAGCGCCGAGGCCGCGCGGTGGAGCGTGGCCTGGCAGGCGCGCCGGCGGGGCGCGTCCAGGGCGTCACAATAGAGCCGGTCCTTCACGATCTCGAAATAGCGGCCCGAAAGCTCCAGCTGGCAGAAGCCGAGAAGCGCCTGCGCGGCGCCGTGGAAGTCAAAGGCGGCGTAGGCCCGGCGGACCTCCCCCGACAAGCGCGCGAGCGCGCCCAGCAGCCAGCGGTCCAGGGCCGTGAACGCCTCGTCGGGAACGGCAGAGGCGGCATCATAGTCCGCCAGCGCCCCCATCATGAAGCGGAGCGTGTTGCGGATCTTGCGGTAGGCGTCGGCGCTGCGCTCCAGGATCTCCTTGGAGACGCGCACGTCCTCGCTGTAGTCGCAGCTGGCGGCCCAGAGGCGCAGGATGTCCGCGCCGTAGGTCTTGAGGATCTCCTCGGGCGTGATGACGTTGCCGAGGCTCTTGCTCATCTTCTGGCCGCGGCCGTCCAGCACGAAGCCGTGGGTGACCACCGTCGTGTAGGGCTTGGTGCCGCTGGCCGCGAGGTTGAAGAGCAGCGAGCTGTGGAACCAGCCGCGGTGCTGGTCGCTGCCTTCCAGGTAGATGAACTGGCCGTAGTCGGCGCGGGAGAGGTCCGGATGCGTGTCGCAGACCACGCCGGCGCTGACGCCGGAATCGATCCACACGTCCAGGATGTCGGTCTCTTTCTGGAAGTCCCGGCCATCGCACTTGGCGCAGGCGGAACCGGAGGGAAGCAGGTCCTCCACGGCCATGTCTGACCAGGCCTCGATGCCGCCCTTCTCGATGGCCGCCGCCGCCTTCTCGAAGATGGACGGATGGACGAGCGGCTCTTCGCAGGCCGTGCAGCGCAGCACCGTGATGGGCGTGCCCCAGGCCCGCTGGCGGCTGATGCACCAGTCCGGGCGGCCCGCGATCATCGCGTGGATGCGATTGCGGCCGGCGGCCGGAACCCAGGAAGTCGATTCCACGCCCTCCAGGCCGAGCTCCCGCAAGCTGCTGCCGCCCTCAATGGCATCGTCCATGGTGATGAACCACTGTTCCGTGGCGCGGAAGAGGATGGGCGTCTTCGTGCGCCAGCAGTGCGGATAGCTGTGGGTCAGCTTGTCCTCGCGCAACAGCGCGCCCGCGGCCCTCAGCTTCCCGATGACGAGGGCGTTGGCCTCGAAGATGTTGATCCCCTCCAGCTCCGGGTCATCGACGGCGGGAAGGAACTTGCCGTCGGGCCCCACCAGCTGGAAGAGGCCCAGATGCTGGGCCAGGTGGAAGTCGTCCACCCCGTGATCCGGGGCCGTGTGCACGAGGCCCGTGCCCGCGTCCGCGGTCACATGGCCGCCCAGCAGCACGGGGCTTTCACGGTCGATCCAGGGATGGCGGGCGACGAGCGTCTGGAACTCGGAACCCTTCATGATCTTCACGGTGTGGAGGACCGTGCCCAGCTGCTTGCCGAAGTCCTCGAGCAAGGGCACCGCGACGGCGAAATGCCGCTCTCCCGCCTTCACCACCGCATATTCGAGGTCGGGGTGCATGGCGATGGCGCGGTTGCTCGGCAGGGTCCAGGGCGTCGTCGTCCAGATCGGCAGGAAGAGGTTCAAAGGCAGCCCGAGCCGGCGCGCTTCCGCGTCCGGAACCGGGAAAGCCACCGTGACGGCCGGGCTGGTCTTGTCGGCGTATTCGACTTCGGCCTCGGCCAGCGCGGTGCGCGCGCCGTAGCTCCAATGGACGACCTTGAGGCGGCGCGTCACGCAGCCGCGCTCGAAGAGCTTGCCGAGCTGGCGCACGACGGCGGCCTCGTAGGCCGGCTCCATCGTCACATAAGGCCGCTCCCAATCCCCGATGACGCCGAGGCGCTGGAAACCGGCGCGCTGCGTGTCGATCCACTTCTGGGCGTAGGCGCGGCAGCGCTGGAGGAACTCCGCGCGGGACAGTTCGCGGCGCTTGGGGCCCAGGTCCTTTTCCACCGCGTGCTCGATGGGCAGCCCGTGGCAGTCCCAGCCGGGGATGTAGGGGCTCTCGAAGCCCTCCATCCAGCTGGTCTTCACGACTAGGTCCTTGAGGATCTTGTTCAGCGCGTGGCCCATGTGGAGGCCGCCGTTGGCATAGGGCGGGCCGTCGTGGAGGATGCGCCGCCCCCTGCCCTTGCCCGCGGCGTTGTCGGCGCGGCGCCTGGCCTCGATGCGGGCGTAGAGCCCTACGGCCTTCCATCGCTCCAAGCGCTTCGGCTCGCGCTGGGGCAGGTCCGCTTTCATGGGGAAATCGGTTCGCGGAAGGAAGACCAGATACTTCTTCTTCCCTGCCTGCTGCGTTTCATCCGCCATGAAAGACCTCCGCGCCCTCGTGCGCTAAGGAACCAGTTTATCTGCAAGGCCCCAGGCCCTTGCAAACGAAAAGCCGCCCGGAAGGCGGCTTCTCTTGGATTGAAGGCGTCTTACAGGGTGCTCGTGCAGTGCTTGCAGCGGGTCGCTTTGATGGCCACCTGCTCCAGGCAGGCCGGGCACTCCTTGGTGGTGGGCTCGGCCGGAGCTGTTTCCTTCTTGGTCATCGAGCCCAGCATCTTCACCAGGACGAAGAAGACCGTGGCCGCGATGATGAGGAAGTCCACGGTGGCGCCGAGCACGGCGCCGATCTGGAATCTGCCCAGCGTCCAGGCCTGCCAATCTCCGCCCGGCATGACGTAGCTCACCATGGGCATGATGATCCCGCTGACGAACGCCGTCACGATCTTGCCGAAGGCGCCGCCGATGACGACCGCGATGGCCAGGTCCACGACGTTGCCCTTCATGATGAAGGCCTTGAATTCGTCTTTCATCGACATGAGTCGCTCCAGAAGAAGGATGGGGCCCCGGAGGGCCCCATCGCGTTAGCCGTTCACTTCGTGGCCGGCGCCTTCTTGCGGCGCCGGACCGGCTTCTTGGCCGGCGCGGCGTCTTCCTTGGTGTCCGTCTTGACCTGGTTGGTCTGGACATTGGCGTCGGAAGTCTTGATGTTCACCTCCACGCGGCGGTTGTGGGAGCGGCCGTCGGCCGTGGCGTTGTCGCCCACCGGGTCCGCGGGGCCCTTGCCTTCGGAGCTCACGCGGTCAGTGGCGATGCCGTCCGCCACGAGGGCCTGCGCCACCGCGTCCGCGCGGCGCTTACTCAGCTTCTCGTTGAGCGCCTTGCTGCCGCGGCTGTCCGTGTAGCCGTCCACGACCACCTTGTAGTCGCCGCTGAAGGCCTTGAGCTTGTCAGCCACTTCCTGCACGGCCTGCTTGCCCTGGTCGTCCAGGTCAGCCTTGTTCGTGGCGAAGTGGAGACGGGCCTCGTCCAGCACGATCTTCGCCGGCGGGGGCGGAGGCGGCGGGGGGGGCGGCGGCTCAGGTGCCGGCGCTGGGGGAGGAGGCGGCGGCGGAGGCGGCTCAGGAGCCGGCGGGGGTGGCGGAGGTGGAGGGGGCGGAGGA
>DATJFC010000138.1:0-2211 GCA_035495995.1 Holophagaceae bacterium | reverse complement strand
CGCCAAAACGGCAGAGCCGCAGAACAAGAAGCCAGAACGGGATTGAAGCCAAGCTTCCCCAGGTCCCCGGCGCGGGCTTCAGGTAGCCGCTGCCGAAGCCCGTCGCCACCCACCAGGCCCAGCGCGGGGCTTTGTAGTCCGTCGGCTCAGACATGGCGCAGGGCCTCCACGATGCGCAGCTTCGCGGCCTTGAGGCCGGGGTAGAGCGCGGCCACTTGCAGCGTGAGCTGCAGGAAGAGGAAGGTGCCGAGGTAGGCGAGGGGCACGGCCTCGATGTGCAGCGGGTAGCCGTGGGCGCTGCCGGGGGGCGCGGGCATCTCGATGTGGGCCGCGTTGGCGGCGGCGCGGAGGGCGAGGGTCGCGATCAGCCCCAGCAGTCCGCCGAGCACGCCGATGGCGGCGCCCTCCCATTGCAGCAGGCGCACGAGCTGGCCTGGCTGGAGGCCGAGGGCCCGCAGCACGCCGAATTCCCGCACGCGCTCCATGACGCTCATGAGCAGCGTGTTCGCGGTGGCGAGCCACACGACGAGGAAGAGCACGAGGCCCATGAAGCCGAAGATGAAGAAGTAGAGCATCCGCACCTGCTTGTAGAAGGCCGCGAGGTCGGTCCAGGGGATCGCCGCTCCGCTGGGGCCGAGCAGGCCGCGCACGGCGCCGAGACCCGCCTCCAGCCGTTCCGGATCCTTCAACACGACGGAGAGCCGGGACCGGGCGCCGCCCG
This sequence comes from Holophagaceae bacterium, assembly GCA_035495995.1. Lineage (GTDB taxonomy): Bacteria > Acidobacteriota > Holophagae > Holophagales > Holophagaceae > JAFDVN01. The sequence goes on along the minus strand of DATJFC010000138.1, from coordinate 1,490 downwards.
CGTCCAGCAGGGCTTCGGCGGTGCCCAGGCTGGTGACGAGGGCGCGGTCGTTGAGCTCCTTCACGCCCTGGTCGAGGAGGCCGACGACGGTGATGTCCACCGCGTTGAGCGCGCCGTCCTTCGTCGTCGCCATGAGCGTGAGGCTCGATCCCACGGATGCGCCGAGGCTCTTCGCGAGACCCGGGCCCAGCAAGGCTTCGCGGGCGTTGGGGTCGGAGGAGAGCCAGCGCGAGCCGGCGCCGCCAGGCATCTCGGAAGCGTCGCGCACATGGTCCATGACGGCCATGTAGCGCGGCTCGCGGACCGGATCCACGGCCGTGCCGAGGTAGGCCACGCTGCGGCCCCCGTTGGTGAGGAGGCCCATGAACTGGATGCGCGGCAGCACCTCGGCCACTTGGGGCAGGGCGCGGAGCTTCGCCGCGAGCGCCTCGCCGTCCGGCAGCGCGAGCTGGAGGCTCTGGTCCTCCTGGTCCTGGAGCGCCTTCGCCTCCATCACCTGGAGGTGACCCAGACCGCCGCGGATCGCGGCGTCCGACAGGGCCGAGAAGGTCTGCGCCATGAATCCTCCGGCGAGGGCCATGGCGAGGAAGCCCGCCGCGACGACGAGCACGGTGAGAAGCGTGCGGCGCCGGTTGCGCGCCACGCTGCGGAGGGCGAGCCGCGCGAGAATCATGGGCGGCTCCGCCGCCGGGCTCCGGGCATCGGGCGTCGGGCGTCGGGCCTGCATGCATGGCGAGTGGCCTGACCCTTGCGGTCTGGCTTGCACAGAGCCCCGACGCCTGAAGCCTGAAGCCTGACGCCCATCATGCTGTCTCCACGGCGACGAGCCGCCCATCGATCAGGCGCGCGACGCGATCGGCCTGCGCGATGACGGCGGGGTCGTGGCTGGCGACGAGGAAGGCCGCCCCCTCCTCCCGCGCGAGCGCCCTCATCAGCGCCATGAGCGGCCCGCCGTGCGCATGGTCCAGGGCCGCGGTGGGCTCGTCCGCGAGGATGAGCCGCGGCTTGGGCGCGAGGGCCCGGGCGATGGCCACGCGCTGCTGCTGGCCGCCGCTGAGCTGGCCGGGCCGGTGGTCCAGGCGGGACGCCAGATCCACGCGGTCGAGGGCCTCCGACGCGCGGCGCTTCGCCTCGCTTTCCGGAACGCCCTGGAGCTGGAGGGGCAGCATCACATTCTCCAGCGCGCTGAGCACGGGCACGAGGTTGTGGGCCTGGAAGACGAAGCCCAGCCGCCGCAGGCGCAGATCGCAGCGCGCTCGCTCGGGCAGCCGCGAGACGGCCTCGCCCTCCAGCAGCACCTCGCCTTCATCCGGTTCATCGAGCAGCCCCGCGAGGTTCAGCAGCGTGCTCTTGCCCGAGCCGGAGGGACCCGCCAGCACGGTGAGCGCGCCGCCGGGCGCGTCGAGGCTGACGCCGAAGACGCCCGCCCTTTCGCCGCCGAGTTCGAAGGCCCGGCTCACATTCCGCAGTTGGAGCATGGCTCCAGTCTA
>DATJFC010000137.1:0-2579 GCA_035495995.1 Holophagaceae bacterium | reverse complement strand
GAGATCGTCATCGAGCCCTGGCGCGCCAAGGCCTTCCCCGTCCAGCGCGACCTCGTGGTGGACCGCTCCGCCTTCGACCGCATCATCGCCGCGGGCGGCTTCATCACCGCCAACACCGGCGCCGCGCCGGACGCCAACGCCATCCCGGTGCCCAAGCAGCAGGCCGACCAGGCCATGGCCGCCGCGGAGTGCATCGGCTGCGGCGCCTGCGTGGCCGCCTGCCCCAACGCCTCCGCCATGCTCTTCGTCTCCGCCAAGGTCAGCCACCTCGCCCACCTGCCCCAGGGCCAGGCCGAGCGCATGACCCGCGTGCGCGACATGGTGGCCCAGATGGACGCCGAGGAGTTCGGCACCTGCACCAACCACGGCGAGTGCGAGGCCGCCTGCCCCAAGAGCATCCAGCTCGAGAACATCGCCCTCATGAACCGCGACTACCTCAAGGCCAGCCTCACCTACCGGCCTGAAATCGAAGGCGGGGGCGGCATCTAGGGGCCCCTCCAGGACCACGCGCCAGGGCCCCGAAAGGGGCCCTTTTCATCCGAAGGTCCCCGGAGGGAAGGTCTCCTCCAGCAGCGCCTGGCGCTCCCGGATGTGCTCCCGCAGGCCCGCCCACCGGGGGCTTTGATGGGCGGCGGCGAAAAGCGGACTGCGCTCGTACCAGGCGAGGCATCCGAAGCCCTGGGCGAAGGCCCGCCCCGCGACGGTGACGGCGTCCTCCGGGCGCCCGAGAAAGGCGTAAGCCTCCGCCACTTTGAAGGTCAGCTCGCCATCCGGGATGCGCAGCCGGCCCCTGGCCTCCTCGAAGCTCTTCAGCTTCGCGAGGGCCTCGTCCTGGCGGCCCTCGAGGGCGAGCGCGTAGACTCCGCACAAGTCGCTGAAGGGGATGGAAGTCCGGCGGTCCGCGGCGCCCTCCTCGAACAAGGGCAGGGCCTCGTCCCTCCTGCCCTGCGCCAGGTCCAGGTAGCCCTCATAGAAGAGGAAGAAGGGGTCGTGGCTCTTCCGGAGGCTGCGCCGGAACTCCTCCCAGCGGCCGCTGTAGAGATAGGTGTTCTCCGCGAACCATCCCTCCTGGATCCGGTACGGGCGGGTCAGGCCGTCCCGAGCCGCCAGCGCGCGCAAGGCCCCTTCCAGGAGGCCGCTCGCCCGGCCGGCGTAAGCCAATCCGCTGTAGAAATCCGGAACGCCCGGGCGCAGGGCGCGCGCCGCCGCGAGGGTCCGGAGCGCGGTGCGCTCGTCGCCCACATCGGTGAGCAGCATCCCCTTGAGGAACGCGGCCCGGGGATAGCCCGGCACCAGGGCCAGGGCGCGGTCGAAGGCCTGGAGGGCCCGCACCTGGGGCAGGTCGCTGCTCGCGGGTTGCGTCCACAGGTTGCGATAGACATGCTCGCCCAGATTCACCCAGGCCGCGGCGCTGCCGGGCGCGGATTCAGCCAGCTTGCTGGAAGCCTCCAGATCAGCCTCGGCGGCCACATCCTCCTGGATCGAGACCTGCCTGGCCAATTCCCAGAACGCGGGCGCGTCAGCGGGAAGAAGGCTCCCGGCTCCAGGATGGAGGGAAGCCATGGGCATCCCCTCTTCCAAACGGCGGAACGCTTCCGAGGGAGTCGTGACGGGCGTCTCGCAGGCCTTCCAGGCGCCGCCGGCCTCCAGCTTTCCCGCGGCGATCCACTCCGCCCGCAGGGAGAGCGCGTCGCCTTCCCGCCGTCCCGAGAAGCGCATGAGCAGATCCCCGGGCGGGAGAGCCGGAGGCAGGGCTCCGGGTGGCGCGACGATGACCGTGGAAGCGGAGGACACTTCCATCTGATCCAGGAGCAGACGCCCCAGCCCCAAGGCGTGGTCCGGATCAACTCCCGCCACCGCCGGGTCGATCACCACGATCCGCGGCGACTGCCGCCTCTGATGGACCAGCCAGGCATTCCAGGCCCCGGCCCCCAGCCCGGCCAGGACCGCGGGAACGAGAAGCCATCTGAGGTGCTTCATCATGGGCTGAGGCAGTATAAGGGCCTGTCCATGTCAAGATGGCTCAGGAACCGGCATGGAACGCGCGCGACTCAAGGACGAGGTCTTCCTCAACATGGCGCTGGAGCTCGCCCGCCTGGGCACCTGCTGCCGCCTGAAGGTGGGCGCGGTCCTGCTTCGGCCGGATGGCGGCATCGCGGCGGCGGGTTTCAACGGCGCGCTGCCGGGGATGCCCCACTGCACGCCGGAGACCTGCAATCCGGGCCAGCGCTGCCTCCACACCAGCCACGCGGAAGAGAACGCGCTCGGATTCTGCGACGGGACCGTGGCCACGGCCTATGTGACCCACGAGCCCTGCCTCACCTGCGCCCGCGCCCTCGTGCGGCGCGGCGTGCGCCGCGTGGTCTTCCAGCACCCCTACAGCAGCATCGCCGAGCAGGAGCGCGCCGAACGCGAGGCCATCCTCGGGCATTACCGCGTAAGCTGGGAACACTTGCCTGCTTGAAGGAGCGCCCGTGACCAAGCCGCTGATCCCCGCCGACCTGCTCAAGAACCTCGACAAGGTCCAGAAGGCCGAGGATGGGGGCGCCAAAGCCAAAGCCGCGCCCCAGCTGAAACCT
>DATJFC010000136.1:0-5128 GCA_035495995.1 Holophagaceae bacterium | reverse complement strand
TCATCTACCTCCTTTCCAACGGCACCCTGCGCTACGGCGAGCTGCAGAAGGCCATCGGCGGCATCAGCCAGAAGATGCTGACGCAGACCCTCCGCCGCCTGGAGGAGGACGGCCTCGTGAAGCGCACCGTCTTCCCCGTCGTGCCCCCGCGCACGGAGTACGAGCTGACGCCCCTGGGGCGCACGCTGCAGGAGCCGCTCAAGGGCCTCTGCGCCTGGGCCGTGCAGCACATGGGCGAAGTGGAGCGCCACCGCGCCCGCAAGCAGGAGAAGGTCCTCAGCGCCTGATGCGCTAGGCTGCCTCCACTCCCTGGAGGCTCCATGCGCGCCCTGCTGCCCGCCCTGCTCTGCGCCATCTGCGCGGCGCAGACTCCCGCCGATGTGGCCAACGCCGAGCTGGCCTTCGCGAAGCTCGCTTCGGAGAAGGGCATCTCCGCGGCCTTCCTGGCGAACCTCGCCGACGGCGCCGTCATCCTCGGCCCTGAACCCATGGATGCCCGCGCGCATTACGCGGCGGAGAAGGACCCGGCCTTCCTCAGCTGGCGCCCCACCTGGATCGGCCTCTCCGCCAGCGGCGACCTGGCCTACAGCACCGGCCCCTGGGAATACCGCGTCACGAAGGACGCCGCGCCCCTCGTTCAGGGGCACTTCCTCTCCCTCTGGGCGAAACAGGCCGATGGGACCTGGAAAGTGGCCTTCGACTGCGGCGTGCCCCACCCGGCCCGGGCGGAGAACGCCGCCTGGGGCAGGTTCCTGCCGCCCGCGCCGCCCCCTTCAGGAGACGGCGCCTCCGTGTTGAAAGCGGCGGACATGAACCTCTCCGATGGCCGGAGCCTCGCGCAATCCCTCGCCTTTGGCGCGACGGTGTACCGCCGCAAGGCGCTGCCGCTGGAGGATCGCGCCGCCGTGATGGACGCGCTCGCGGACGAGCCCGCGCGCCGTTTCGAGCCGCAAGGCGCGGTGGCCTCCAAGGCCCAGGATCTCGGCTACACCTGGGGCGTCGCCAGTTCGGCCACCGGCCGCGTGAGCTACTGCCATGTGTGGGTGCGGCCCTCGGGCGTCTGGCAGCTGCTCTACGACCTCGAGCTGCCCATGCTCGCGAAGCCCTGATCCAGCGCGGCGCGGAGACCATCCGGCGCGCCCAGCTTGGCGAGACTCCGCTGGAGCCTCGCCTGGTAGCGCCGCAGCAGCGCGCCGCCCCTCCAGGCGGCCCGGTCCCAATCCAGCAGGACCAGACCAGCGTCTCCCCACAGCACATTCGTCGCGTTGAGGTCCGGCGCGAAGAGACCCCAGGCGGATAAGGCCTTGAGCGCCTTCAGCAGCTCTGTCGTCACGGTCGCGGACCAGTCGGCCGGCCAGGGCCTCGCGTCCGTGAGGCGCGTGAAATAGAGGCCTTCAACGCCGAGGCCAGCTCTGCGCCAGGCGAGGCCCAGCGGCTCCACGGTGGGAAAGCCCGCCTCCCACAGCGCGCGGTGGACCGCCAGTTCGCGGCGGAAGCGGCCCGGCGACGCGTAGGTGGCGGCGTTCAGCTTCGCCACGAGACCGCCGCGGCGGTAAGGCCGCAGGACGGTGCCGCCGAGGCGGTGCACGCCGCCGCGCCCGAAGGCCGCCTGCAAGATGCCCGCTTCGCCGCTCAGATCCAGGCCCGGCGCGGACTCGAGGGTCCAGCCTTCTCCGCAACCGGGAACGGCGACGCTTCCCCGCACATCCAGAGAAGGCAGGACCGTGCGAGGCTCGTAGGGCCAGGCGGATGGGAGGGGCGGAATGAGGATCGGGCTGGTCATCGCGATGTCGCTTCTCAGCTTGGCCGGGAGGGCGGCTCCAGGCCAAGGCGGAACGCTGGAGGCCTTCCCGTCGAAGCTGCTGGAGCGCAAGGTGCGGATCGCGGTGCATGTGCCCTCCGAGGCTTCAGTGAGCCGCTGGGATGCCGCCCACCCGGGCTGGAAGCCGCGCCTCGTGCTCTTCCTCAACGGCGCCTATGACGGCCCGGAGGATCTGCTCAAGCAGGGCATCTACGCGGATCTCGCCGCGCGGGAAGAGGCGGGCGCGCTCCCGCCCTCGCTCTGGGTCGCGCCCGAGCACTTCATGACCTGGTACGCGGACCGCAAGGACGGGAAGTTCCCCTACGAGCGTTTCCTCGTGGACGAGCTGATCCCAGCTATGGAACGCGCGCACCCCGGCTACGGCGGCTCGAAGGAGGCGCGCAGCATCGCGGGCCTGAGCATGGGCGCCTTCGGAGCCCTCAACCTCTCGGCCCGGACCGGGGCTTTCGCGCGCTGCGCCGCCCTCTCGCCCGCCCTCGTGGAAGCGCCGTTCAAGAGCGCCGGATTCTGGGTCCGCGGCAGCCTCAAGAAAGCCTTCCCGCTGGACCCGGAGGCCTTCGCGCCCTGGAACCCTTGGCGGCATCCCGGAGACGGCGCGGAGCTGGTCCTCGGCTGCGGAAGCGAGGACCGCTACGGCCTCGCCCGGGTCACGGCCGTCTTCGCGCAGAAATGCGCGGAGGCGGGGCATCCGCCGGTGGCGACGCTCTACGCGCCCGGGAATCACGACTGGGGATTCTGGACCCCGGCCTTCGAAGAGCTCGCGCCCTGGCTCGCGGGAGACGCTCCGCCCACTAGACTGAGTCCGTGACCGATCCCCGCGCGTTCCAGAACGAAGCCGCCCAGGCCGCGCGCAAGCGCGCGGAGGCGCTGGAAGCCGCGCTCCAGTCCGCCGAGGCCGCCGCCCCGCCCCGCCTGCCCGCGCCCATCGCGGCGCTGATGGCGGACGGCAGTGACGCGGAGGCCCTGCGATCCATCGAGGCGGAGCAGCTCGCGGAGGAGGCGCTCGACTGGGTCCGCTCCCACCGTAGGGCCGACGCCGCGCTGCGCGCGAAGCTGGAACCCCTCGCCGCCAAGGCCAAGGCCCGCCGCGCCGGGCGCGTCCACCTGGAAGGGGGCCGCACCCTCGCCCGGATCCGCTACGCGAAGGAAGAAGCCGCCCTGATCTTCGGTTCCGGAGAATTGCAGACGCTCTTCGGCGAGGCGCTGCGTCTGGAAGGCCTCCCCCTGGAACTGGATCTGGGCAAGCGGCCCCGGCCCCTCCTCGTCTGCGCGCCGCCCCTGCCTCCCGCCGTGGGAGGCGAAGCCGAATGGCTCGAGGCGCAGCTGAGGCATTCGGCGGAAGCGCCGGATCTGCTGGCGCGCCTGAACCGCCGGCTCCCCCCGGGCCTCCGCCTGATCGCGTGGGAGGAATGGCCGGTCTGGGCGACGCCCGCGGCCGAGCTGTGCGTCGCCGCGCATTGGGCCTGGCCCTCCGATGGGCCCGGCGCGCCGGAGGCGGTGGCGGCCTTTCTCGCATCGGACGCCTTCTTCCTGGAGAAGGTCGGCAAGATCGAAGGCCAGAAGCAGGAGAAGCGCGTGGACCTGCGCCCCCTCGTCCTCGACATGGCCTGGGAGGGCGGCGAGCTGCGCTTCACGACTTCGCTCGCCGCCGCCCCCGCGCTGAACCCGCTGAAGCTCCTCGCCGCCCTCCTGGGCCGCGCGCCGGAGTCCATCGCCGGCCTGCGCCGCACGGGCTTCGACATGGCCGAGGACGCGAGGCTGAAGAAAGGCGACCGCTACACCGCCAAGCTCAAGAACATGTACGAGGACGCCGTGCTCCTGGGGGCCGGTTCGAACATCACCCTCGTGGACGAGGATGACGAAGAGCCGCTTTCTCTGGGCTAGAGGCTGGAGGCTGGAGGTTCTGTCTGCTGCGTGCCGTTGGCGCGCTTCCTCACTTAAAGAGGGCGCGGCCAGAGGCCGCCACGAAACGGATCCCGAGCCCCCATCCCGTCAGGCCGTGTCCTTGCTCACGCTCAGCAGCAGCCCCAGGATCAGCAGGCTCGCCATGAGGCTGGAGCTGCCGTAGCTGATGAAGGGCAGCGGAATGCCCTTGTTGGGGGCGAGGCTGAGCACGACGCTCATGTTCATGAGCGCCTGCACCACCAGAAGCAGCGTGAAGCCCATGGCGCAAAGCGAGAGGAAGTCGTCCTGGCAGCGCCGGGCGATGCGGAAGCCGCGCCAGAGGATCGCCACGAACAGCGCCAGCACGGCCAGGGTGCCGACGAGCCCGGCCTCCTCGCCGATCACGGCGTAGATGAAGTCCGTGTGGGCCTCGGGAAGGTAGAAGAGCTTCTGCATGCCCTGGCCCAGCCCCACGCCGCCGAAGCCGCCGTTGCCCACCGCCACGAGGGACTGGAGGGCCTGATGCCCGGTGCCGAGAGGATCCGCGTCGGGATGGAGGAAGCTCGTCACCCGCTCCCAGCGGTAGGGAGAGAAGCGCACGAACACGAAGCCCACGGCGGCCAGGACGGGCATGGCGACGGCGAAGATCCAGCGGGGGGCGCCGCCCAGGAACACCACCAGCATCACGACGAAGACGATGAGGAAGGTGGTTCCGAAATCAGGCTGCTTGAGGATGAGCGCGAGGGGCAGCAGCAGGAGGAGCATCAGGCGGAACAGGCCCGGCAGGGCCTCCTTGTTGCTGCGCCAAGCCTCCTGGTGCCGCGTCATCCAGGAGGCGGCCAGCAGCACCGAGAGGGGCTTGAGGAACTCCGAGGGCTGGAAGCTGAGGGGGCCGAGCTTGATCCAGCGGTGCGCGCCATTGATGCGCGGGAACAGGAAAACCGCCGCGAGGAAGACGAGCATCACGCCGTACCAGACCTTGAGTGGTTTCCAGTCCTCCGACAGCGACCCGAGCTCAGTCTGGGTGGCGATGAGCATGAGGACGAGGCCCACGCCGCCGCCCACGAGCTGGCGGGTGAGGAATGCCGCCCCGGCGGAGTTCACCTGGAACGCCTTCACCGCCGAAGCCGAATAGATGAACACCATGCCCAGCGCCGTGAGCAGCAGGGCGAAGAGCAGGAGCAGGCGATCGACGGGGCGACGGTTCATGGCTGGCTTCAGGCTACCGGCTACCGGCTCCCGGGGGCCAGTCATGCCGCGACCGCAACCTCCCGGAACCAAGCCCGCCGAGTGCATCGCCGAAGGCCGCATGCGATCCCCGGTTGGCATCTACGATCGAGCCCCGGACCGACCCAAACGCTTATCCTATGGTTCCATGTCCCCCGCCATGGTTCGCCTCAGTCCATGTCCCCATCGGTCGAC
>DATJFC010000135.1:0-2477 GCA_035495995.1 Holophagaceae bacterium | reverse complement strand
GAAGGCGAGCGCCGTCGTCACGCTGCCGGCCACGACGCCCGGGCCGGTGCCCAGCATGGCTTCGCGCAGGGCCCGCGCCTTGGCGCGCCCGCGCTGCCGCTCGTCGCGGTAGCGGCTGAATAGGAGGATGCCCACATCGTCGCCCACGCCCAGGAGCACGGCGCCGAAACCCGCGGCCATGAGGTTGAGGTGGCCCAGGGTCCAGCCTGTGAGTCCCAGCGCGCAGACCATGCCCGCGAGCAGCGGCGCCATCACGAACCCGTAGCCCGCGAAGGTGCGGAAGCCCAGGTAGTAGACGAGGCCGATGAGCAGGAAGCTCAAGGCCAGGCTGAGCAGCACCTCCCGGGTGAGCCGCGCGGACTCCCAGGCTGTGACGGCGTGGGCACCCGTGGCTTGGAGCGGGAAGGCCCGCGCGGCGCCAGGGGCGAAGGCCGCGCTCACTTCTTTCAACGAGGCCTTCTCCGGCAGCGGGCCGTCGGCGCCGCGGCCGAGCCAGGCGAGCACGCGGGCCGTGGCCTTCGTGTCGGTCGTCGGGAAGCCCGCCACCAGCGGCACGAGCACGAAGCGTCCGTCCTTGCTTTCGAGGTAGCCGGTCTTGAGCTTGAGCGAGAAGCGCTTCGCCGCGGTCTCCGCCTCGCCGAAGCCGCTTTCGGGCGCGAGGCCCCGCAGGCCGAGCGGATCGAGCCGCGCGAGGTTGGCCTTCACGGGATCGAGGCCCTGGAGGTCCTTGGCCGTCGCCGCGAGCCGCGCCTTCACGACGGCCGGGTCCTGGAGAGGCGCGAGGCGGTCGCCGAGCCAGGCGGGCGCGACGGCGTAGAGGGTCTCCGTGAGCAGGCGGTCCACCCCCGCGTCGCCGTCGGGCACGGCGCCGGCCGCCAGCAGCGCGGGCCAGGGCGAGACGCCCGGCTGCGACGGCATGAAGACCGGGTCGCTGAGGCGGCCTTCGCCGGCGAGGCCGTTGAGCGGGAGGCCCGAGCCCGTGAGCAGCTTGTCCAGCAGGCCTTCGGCCCAGGCCTCGCGCGCTTCCAGGTCCTCAGGCCTGCCTTCTGCCACCAGCCAGATGAGCTCCTGCTGACCCACGCCCGCTTCGAGATTCGCCTTCACCGCCGGGTGGTCTTTCGGCAGCAGGCTCATGAGGTCCAGGCGACGCTCGACGCGCGTGGCGCCGAGGGCGAGGAAGGCGGCGACGGCCAGCGCCGGAACGAGCAGGCTAAAGGGCCGGGCGAGGTGCAGGCGCAGCAGGGCCCGGAGCAGGCGGTTCATGCGCGCCCCCGGCCCGGCGCGCCGGAGCGGCCGCAGGGCCCATGCGGCCCGAAACCCGAAGCCTGATGCCAGATGCCCGGCACCCTCATAGCCGCTCGAGCCACCAGGCGAGGGCGGGCACCATCTCCACGCGCTCGGCGTCGCCGAGGCGGCGCAGCAGGCTTTCATCCTGGAGCTTCGCGAAGGCCGAGCCCTCGCGCTGCTCCAGGGCCTGGGGCCCGGGGATGGAGGTGAGGATCGTCGGCAGGTTCTCGTGGTAGCGGTGCGTGAGCAGCTCCGCGAGGGCCGCGCCGACGCGCATGTCGCCGTCGATGCAGTCCATCTCGTCCAGCAGGAGGATGGGCTGCGCTTTCAGCGGCTCGATGAGGTCGCGCACGCTGACGAAGTCCGCGTTCTGCCATCCGCGCTGGTCGTAGTAGGCGTTCTTGATCTGCTGGGACAGCGTGCGCACGGACACGAAGCGGCCGGCCTTCGATTCCCGCTCGCCGTAGGCCAGCAGGGCCGCGCAGGCCAGCGTGGTCTTGCCGCTTTGCGGCGGACCCTGGATCCACCAGGCTTCCCATCCGCCGCGGAAGCGGTGGCGGCCCTTGGTGGCCCAGGACTGCAGCTCCTCGGAACCGAGGGGCCTCGTACCGAACTGGGGGTTTGATTTCGCGTGGTGGACGAGCTTTTCCAGCCGATGCCGCTGAGGGATCTCGCCGATCAACGCGGGGTCCGCAGCCAAATATTCATCCAGCTTCCCCTTTTCCAGGGCCTCCGTGATGGCGCGGTTCCGTTTCTGGTTGCCCTCCCAATCGCGCCACCACTTCCAGAAGGCGGTGAACGCGGCCTCGCGGTAGCGCGCGGGCAGGCCGAAGGCGTCGCCGTTCTCCGCGCCCCCGCAGTCGCAGAGGCGCGCGGGCCGCAGCGGGTCGGCGTCGAGGATCACCCCGCGCCCCTGGCAGCGCGGGCAGTCGGGCCGCGGCCTCACGACAGCTCCCCGTGGAGGAAGCCCTCCAGCTCGCCCCGGCGCCGGTCGCGGATCTTCGCGAAGGCGCGCTCCTCCAGCTGGCGCACCCGCTCGCGGGAGATGGGCGGCAGGAAGCTGCGGCCGATCTGCTCCAGCGTCATGGGTTCCGTGCCGTGGAGGCCGAAGTGCAGCTCCAGGATCCGGCGCTCCTTCTCCGAGATGGAGGCGAGGCTCTTCTCCATCTGGTCGTGGAAGGCTTCGTGGT
>DATJFC010000134.1:0-5283 GCA_035495995.1 Holophagaceae bacterium | reverse complement strand
GCCGCTGCGATTTTCCTGGCTCCCGCCCTGTTCATGGGCGCGCAGCCCGCGCGCCACCGCCCACCCATGGGCGAACTGTTCATGGCGCTCCCGGAGGCCATCAAAGGCGATGACGGCCTTGGCCAGCCGAAGGAACGCTTGGCGCTCGCTTCGAGGAATGTGCTCGATGAATCCCATGACTACCTGCTTCTGGGCGGAGAGGCCGGAACGCCAGGCATCGAACTGCGGGTCTTCTGGAAGCAGGATGGCGGCTACATCCTGGCCGTGAGCCGGTCCGGCGAAATGAGCCAGGAATGCGACATCTTCGAAAACCGGGATGGGCGATTGCAGGCGGCCACCAAGGCTTACCTTCCAAGCTACGACAAGGGCCTTCTTTACAGCCTGCCGAGGCAGGGAAGCGCCATCGCGGTCATGACCGTGGATCAGGCGCCGCCGGTGACGCTCGACCTGCTGCAGTGGGATGGCGTCCGGTTCACGCGCCGTCCCCCGCCGGCCATCTCCGGGCTTTACGCCCAACGGAAGGGGAAGGAAGTGCATGTCCACTTCTGGGCCTCCGGCGCCGGGTCTAAGTTGCAGGAGGTTTCAGCGCATGCCGCCGGCCAGGACGGCATCCTGATCACGTCGGCCAACCACGCCTTCAAAGACAGCGCGGAGGTCTTCGAGGTCTCTCTGCCTGAGGAGGCGCCGGAATCGGACCGGGTCATCGTGGCCATCAAGGACGAGAATGGCCGTGAACAGAATGCGGTGGTGTCCATCAGCGACTCGGAGAACCCGTGATCTTCGACCGTTTCTGGCCTGCCTACCTGGCCGAGCATCGTAGCCGCCGAAACCGCCGAATGCACCTCGCCGGGACGTTGGGCTACCTCGCGTTGCTCGGGGCGCTGCTGGCGACGCGCCATTGGGCCTGGATGTGGACCGCGCCCGTGCTGGCCTACGGTTCCGCGTGGACGGGCCACTTCTTCATCGAGAAGAACCGTCCCGCGACCTTCAAACACCCCTGGCTCTCGCTCGTCGGCGACCACAAGATGGCCGCGCTGATGCTGGCGGGCCGCATGGATGCGGAGATGGAGCGGCTGGAGATCCCGGGGCGCCCCTGAAGGTCAACACCCCCTGAAGACCGCCGGGCGCTTCTCCAGGAAGGCGCCCATGCCCTCCTTCATGTCGGCGCTATTGGCGAGCAGGCCGAAGAGCGAGGCTTCGAACTCCAGGCCCTGGCCCTGGGGCATCTCGATGCCTTCGTGCACGGCGGTGAGCGCTGAGCGCAGGGCCAGCGGGCCGCGGCTGAGGATGGTCCTGGCAAGCTTCTCGGCGGCGGCCTTCAGGTCGGCCTGGGGCACCACGCGGCTCACGAGGCCCATGCGGAGCGCGTCCGCGGCGTTCGTCATATCGCCGGAGAGGATCATGTCGAGCGCCACGCCCTTGCCGACGAGGCGCGGCAGGCGCTGCGTTCCGCCGTAGCCGGGGATGATGCCGAGCGAGACTTCCGGCAGGCCGAAACGCGCGTTCTCGGACGCGATGCGGATGTGGCAGGCGAGGGCCAGCTCGCATCCGCCGCCGAGGGCGAAACCGTTCACCGCGGCGATGACGGGCTTGGGCAGGCGCTCGATGCGGTTGAAGACTTCCTGCCCCTTGAGCCCTTGGACGCGCGCGGAGGCGCTGTCGAGGTCCTTCAGCTCGGAGATGTCCGCGCCAGCCACGAAGGCCTTTTCCCCCGCGCCGGTGAGGATGACCGCGCCCACTTCCGCGTCCTCTTCCAGATCCGCGATGACGAGGTCCAGCTCCTTGAGCAGGTCGTTGTTGAGGGCGTTCAGCTTGTCCGGGCGGTTCAGGGTCACCCAGGCGAGGCGGTCAGCTTTTTCCAGCAGGACGAACGGCATGGAAGTCCCCAAAAGGCCTATCCTACCGGACAGATGATCCCCAGTCGCGGTTCCAGCGTACGGCGCCGGCCTTGGTGGGTGCTTCCCGCCCTGGCCGGGCTCGTCTTGGCCGGCGTGAACCTGCTGTTCTGGACCTGGACCGAGTCTCGCCGGCGCGTCAATGAGGAGCACATCTTCCGCGGGCGCGCGGAAATGCTCGTCCACGACATCCGGGACCGGGTGGAGAACGACGCGGACGCGCTGCGGGCCCTCCGCGGCTTCATCCAGGCTGAGGGCACGCCGAGCCCCGCGGCGTGGCACGCCTTCCTCGATTCGCTCAACGCCAAGGACCGCTACCCCGGCATCCGGAGCTTCCAGTTCGACCTGCGCGTGGACGCGGGCGCGCGGGAGGCCTTCGATATCCGCGCGAAGGCGGAGGGGCGCCCGCCGCTCTGGGACCTCCCGAACGGGCGCGGCGCCGGGCCCCGGAAGGCGGACGCCTACTTCCCTATCCTCCTCTGCGAGCCGCCGGACCCGTCCATCCTCTCCTTCGATACCGCGAGCCGCGAAGAGGTCCGCGCCCAGGCCCAATCCCCCGCGGCGGCCAGCGCCCAGCTCACGCTCGGCCCCCCCTTCCGGCTCGCGCAAAACCCCCAGGCCTGGGTCGTCCCCATGGTGGCGCCGGTCTATGTCGCGAGCGCCGATCCAGGATCCGAAGCCGCGCGGCGGTCCGCCTTGCGCGGCTTCGTCACGCTGCTGATGGCGCCGGACAAGCTCTTCGAAGGGCTCGCGGATCCCGATCTCCTGGACTACTCGATCCACGAGGGCGCGAAGCAGGACGCGGCGGGGTTCATCTTCTCCCGCGGCCAGGGCAGGGGCGCGCTCATCCACCAGCAGGACCTGGAGCTTCTGGGCCGCCATTGGACCGTGGTGGTCCATTCGACGGACTGGTGGAAGAGCCTCGGCCGCCGAGAATCCTGGCAGGCCCTCGGCTCCAGCCTCGCGGTGAGCCTCGGCCTCCTGGCGGCCATCGTCGCCCTGGCCCTCGCGCGGGAGCGCGCGCTGACGCTGGTGGACCGCAAGACGCGCGAACTGCAGGAGACGAACCGGGCGCTGCTGGACCTGGCGACGACGGACCCCCAGACGGGCCTCCTCAACCGCCGGGCGATGGATGTGCGCCTCGCGGAAGAAGAAGCCCGCGCCGTGCGGGAGCGCGCCCCCCTCGCCGTCATCACGCTGGATGTGGACTTCTTCAAGCATGTGAACGACAAGTACGGCCATGCCATGGGCGACGCCGTGTTGCGCAACCTCGGCCGGATGCTGCGGGAAGCCACGCGGCTCACGGATCACGCGGGCCGCATGGGCGGCGAGGAGTTCCTGCTGGTCTGCCCCAACACGGACGCCATCGGCGCGGCGGTGCTGGCCGAGCAGCTCCGGGTCCGCTTCGAGGAATCGGAGCATCATGAAGGCGAGGCCCGCATCCGCTGCACCTCCAGCTTCGGCGTGGCCGCTTCCGAGGCGGGCGCGCCGGCGGAAGTGGAGCGCCTGCTCAAGCGCGCGGACCGGGCGCTCTACCGGGCCAAGGCCGAAGGCAGGAACCGCGTCGAGATCTGGGTCCCGCCCGCGGCGCCTCCGCAGGAGCCGTGAAGGCCGGGTCTCAGCCCAGGTGCTCGCGCAGGAAGGCGAGCGCGAGCCCACGGGCCTGGCGGGTGGCGGCGCCGGAATAGACCTCGGGCCGCATGTCGCAGGCGAAGCCGTGGCGGGCGTCGGAGATGACGCAGTCGATGAAGGGCTTCTTGGCCTCCTTCATCGCCTCGATGACGAGGGGCCGCTGCTCCCAGGTGACGGCAGGGTCGAGGCCGCCCCAGATCAGCAGCTGGGGGCCGTGGAGTTTCGGGACGCGGTCCAGGAAGGCGTGGATCTGGCCTCCGTAGTAGCTGGCTGCGCAGGCGAGCGGCAGCATCGTGTTGGCGAGGAAGGCCATGCGGCCGCCCATGCAGTAGCCGATGGCGCCGAGGGCGCTCCCGCCGGCCTGCCTGTCCTGGCCGAACCAGGCCGCCGCCGCGCGGACATCGGCCTCGATGCCTCCGAGGGTCATCGCGGCCATGTGCTCCTTGACCGCCGGGAGATCGGTGTACGCAAACTCCCGCGCGGGCGCGGTGCGGTGGAAGATCTCGGGCGCCAGAGCCACGAAGCCCTCCGCCGCGAACTTCTCGCACACCTCCTGGATGTGCCCGTTCACGCCGAAGGCCTCCTGGAAGACGAGGAGGCCCGGCGCCTTCGCGCGATCCTCGGGCCGAGCCGCCCAAGCCCGCATGCGGGTGCCGTCCGCCACTTCCAGCTCGATCCAGGCGCCATCAATGGACTGCATGAGAACTCCTCGCTGAGCGTCTACTGGCTCCAGGCTACCTTGCCAGGCCAGACGGCGCGGAGCCTGGAGCACGGAGCTCACGGGCGGTAGCATGGACGCATGCACAACCCGCCGCACCCCGAGAGCTACCGCGACCAGCTCCGCGCCTTCCTGCGCGAGGACTGGGGCACCCAGGACTGGACGACGGCCGCCGTGCCGGACCGCCTCATGCGCGGGCGGGTCCGCGCGAAGGCGCCCCTCGTGCTCGCGGGGCTGCCCATCGCCGCGGAGGTCCTCCGCATCGTGGACCCCGAGATCGGCGTGGCGTTCATGGCCAAGGACGGCGAGCGGGTGGAGGCGGGCCGCGATGTGATGGTGCTCAAAGGCTCGAGCCACGGCATCCTCCTGGCCGAGCGCGTGATGCTGAACCTCCTGCAGCGGTTGTCGGGCACGGCCACGCTCACGCGCGCCTTCGTGGACGCGGTGGCGGGCACCAAGGCCCGGATCCTCGACACGCGCAAGACGACGCCCGGCCTCAAGCTGCTGGAGAAATACGCCGTGCGCTGCGGCGGCGGCGTGAACCTCCGGTTCGGGCTGGGCGACGGCGTCCTCATCAAAGAGAACCACATCGCCGCCGCGGGGGGCATCGCCCAGGCGGTGGAGGCCGCCCGCCGCGTCGCGCCCAACCTCGTGCGCCTCGAAGTCGAGGCGGAGACCATCGACCAGCTGCTCCAATGCCTCGCCATCAACGAGGTGGACGGCGTCCTCCTGGACAACATGGATCTCGACGGCCTCCGCGAAGCCGTGCGCGCGCGGAACGACGCGCGCCGCAAGCTCTTCCTGGAAGCCAGCGGCAACATGACCCTGGAGCGCGCCCGCCCCGTGGCCGAGACCGGCGTGGACTTCCTCAGCGTCGGCGCCCTCACCCACAGCGCCCCCTCCGCGGATCTGAGCTTGAGACTGGATTAGGTTCGATGCTCAGAACTGACGGGCTGCTGATACCGTTAGATGAAGATCAGTTCCTTCTGGACCGTGTCTGGAAGGACTTGAACGAGTCAGGGGTCGTCACCTACTACT
>DATJFC010000133.1:0-3458 GCA_035495995.1 Holophagaceae bacterium | reverse complement strand
CGCGGGCACATCCAGCTTGGGCAGGTCCATGCCGACCTTGCCCGGCACGCTGCGGTCGAAGATGAGGGATTCGCGGGAACGGAGGCTCATGAGGAACTCACCTCAGACGAAGGCTTGGATTCATTAGTTGCAAACCGAAGGGAGAGCCCGATCAGAAGACTTGAAGTAAGAGCCCAGCGGACAACACTCTTCGCGCGCGGCTGGAAATTGCCTGGCCACCACACATAGGCAAGCACGACGATAAAACTGGCCCCTAGCAGCGTGTCGCTCGCTTTTCGAAGACCACTCTTCGTCATGGTCAACCCACCACGGAGGCCACGCGGGCCAGGACTTCGATGAGGTGTTCGATTTGCGTGCGCGTGTTGATCTCGGTGGCGCACCAGAGGATCTGGTCCTTGAAGCCGTAAGGCGTCAGGTCCAGGCCAGGGAGGATGCCTTCGGCGTGCAGCGCGGCCTCGGCCACCTTCCAGTCGCCCGTGTACTGGAGGACGAACTCGTTGAAGAAGGGGCGGTCATTGACGGCCTTCCAGTCCGGCAGCTCCAACAGGCGCTCACGGAGGTATTGGGCCTTGGCCACATTCTGCGTGGCGAGGCCCGTCATGCCTTCGGGGCCTGCGAGCTGGAGGAAGATGTTGGCGCGCAGGGCGATCAGCCCCTGGTTGGAGCAGATGTTGCTCGTCGCCTTGTCGCGGCGGATGTGTTGCTCGCGGGCGGTGAGCGTGAGCACGAAGCCCACGCGGCCTTCGAGGTCCTTGGTCTGGCCCACGACACGGCCGGGGATCTCGCGCTTGTGGGCGTCCTTCACGGCGATGAAGCCGAGGAAGGGGCCGCCGAAGCTGGTCTTGTTGCCGAAGCTCATGGCTTCGCCGCAGGCGATGTCGGCGCCCACCTTGCCGGGCGCCTCCAGCCAGCCAAAGGCCATCGCCTCCATGGTCACGCTGATGAGCAGCGCGCCCTTGGCGTGGACGGTTTCTCCGAGGACTTGCAGGTTCTCGACGCAGCCGAGGAAGTTGGGATAGCCCACCAGCACCGCGGCGACGGATTCATCGAGTTTGGCGGCGAGGTCGGAGGGGTCCGTCACGCCTTCGTTGAGCGCGACCTCCACGAGCTCCAAGCCTTCGTGGGAGGCGAAGCCGCTGCGCAGCACTTCCCGGTAGTGCGGGTGAAGCCCGGCGCTCACCAGCACCTTGCCGCGCTTCTTCTGCACGCGGACGGCCATGAGCGCGGCTTCGAGGCAGGCGGTGCCGCCGTCGTAGAGGCTGGCGTTGGTCACATCGAGCCCGGCCAGGTCGCAGATGATCGTCTGGTACTCGAAGATGTGCTGCAGCGTGCCCTGGCTGATCTCGGGCTGGTAGGGCGTGTAGGCCGTGAACCATTCCTGGCGCCCCACCTGCATGTCGATGGCCGTGGGGATGAAGTGCGCGTAGGCGCCGGCGCCGAGGAAGCGCGTGCGGAAGCGCTGGTTCTTGTCGGCCATGCGCTCCAGGTCCCGGAGCACTTCCAGTTCCGAGCTGGTGGGCGGCAGATCCAGAGGGCGGTTCAAGAGGAGTTCCGCGGGCACGCCGCTCAACAGGTCCTCCGGAGCCTTCACTCCGATGGCCTCGAGCAGGGCGCGGTCCTCCGCAGGGGCCGTGGGCAGATAACGCATGGTCGGTCCTCCGGCAGACGAGCCAAAGAGCTCCAGCGTATCAGCCGGGAGCGGGCAGGCCGAGGGCGGATTCCCCTAGCCTGCGAAGGCGGGGTGAGGGCCGGAGGGCTCCTCGGAAGCCTGGGCCGGGGCCGGGAGGAAGAGCGTGAAGCAGGTCCCCTGGCCGGGCGCGCTTTCACAGTCGATCCATCCCCCGTGCGCCTGGGCGATGCCGTAGGCCACGGAGAGGCCGAGCCCCGTGCCCTGCTCGCCCTTGGTGGTGAAGAAGGGCTCGAAGATCCGCGGCAGGACTTCCGGGGGGATGCCCGGCCCGGTGTCGGCGACCTCCAGCCGCAGGTACGAGGCTGGGGAATGGTGTTCGGCGGCGCTTTCGCCCTCGGGGAGGACGGCCCGGCTCGCCCGGAGGAAGATGGTGCCCTCCCCCTGCAGCGCCGCCTTGGCGTTCAGGATCAGGTTCACGAGGATCTGGTGCACCTGGTTGGGGTCCATCAGGGTCCGGGGCAGCCGGGTCTTCAGCTCCAGCAGCAACCGCACCCGCGTGCCGAGGCTGGGTCTCAGCAGGCCGCAGATCTCCTGGAGAAGGCCCGCGGGTTCCACCAGGCTCTGCTGGAGCGGCTCGTTCCGGCTGAAGGCCAGGAGCTTCTTGATCAGGGCCTGGGCGCGTTCCACGGCGTGGCTGATGGCGTCCAGGTGCTGCATGGCCGCCTCATCCCCCTTCAAGCGCCGGAGCAGGAGCTCCTCGTGCCCGGATACGGCCTGGAGGACGTTGCGGAAATCGTGGGCGACCCCCGCCGCCATGGCGCCCATGGACTCCATCTTTTGGCTTTGGAGGAGCTGGGCCCGGAGCGTGCGCTCTTCACTGATGTCCTGGATCACGCCCCCCTGGGCCGGGTCCTGAGCCAGGGACCACCGGGTCCAGATCCAAGTCCCTGCGGCGTGCCGCATACGGCAATCGAAGGTGCGCAGCTTCGGGCCGCGCCCGGTCAGAGCGTGGCTGAAAAAGGCCCGTTCTTCCGGATGGACGCGGGCCAAAAAGGTTTCTTGGTCGATGCCGCGAGGACCGGGGCGATCGCCGAGGATCGCTTCGATGGAGTCTGTGAAGACCCACTGGCCCGCTTCCAGGAGCCAGCACGCGGCGCGCACCTGGCGGGCCGACTCCAGGAGGCGGGCCTGGTGGAGCAGGCTCGCCTGGAGCGCCTCCTCGACCTGTTTCTGGAGGGTGATGTCCCTGCGGATGGCCATGAACTCCGTGGGCTTCCCACCTTCACCGAGAAAGGGGACGAGGGTCGAATCCACCCAGTAGAAGCTCCCGTCCTTGGCCCGGTTGCGGATCTGGCCCTGCCAGACCTGGCCGCTGAGGATGGTCTCCCACATCCCGGCGAAGATGGCCTTGGGGTGGAAGCCGCTGTTGAGGATCCGGTGGTCCTGCCCGAGCAGTTCTTCGCGGCGGTACTTGGAGAGTTCGCAGAACTTGTCGTTCGCGTAGGTGATCCGCCCCTTCGCGTCGGTGATGGCGACGATGGCGTGGTGATCCAGGGCCTCCCGGAAGGCCCGCAACCGATCTTCAGCCGGAAGGGGGCGGCCTTCCGGTCCTGGGGCGGGCGGCGGCGGGAGGGGGGTGGCCATGGCTTCCTTGGATCAGGTTCTCTTCACGGTATCGGCGCCGTCAGCGGCTGGGTCCAGTCCGGGATTCAACGGCGGGCGGGGTGGGGGCCGGAGGGTTCGCGCCGGCCGTTCTGATCACGGACGGGCGGGGCCACCAGGGGCAGGTGGATCCTGAAGGTGGTCCCTTCGCCGACCTGGCTGCGGC
>DATJFC010000132.1:0-2915 GCA_035495995.1 Holophagaceae bacterium | reverse complement strand
AGGCACGAGCGCGTCCCCGGTAGTCCGCATGGGGAGCCGCTGACCCTTCCGCGTGTACCAAAAGAAGACGATGGCCCCGGCGATGACACCACCGTGAATAGCGCCGCCTGCCCTGAGGGTCGCCACGGTGAAAATGCCTCGCCACCCATAGGCCCCGTTCGCAAGGTCAACGATGATCATCAGCAACTTGGAACCGATGACGGCCGCGATGAGCAGGGTGATGCAGAGGTCGGAGATGGCTTCAGGTTCAAGGCCATCCATGCGGCCCTGACGACGCGTCAGCGCCACGCCCGCGAAAAAAGCTAAAACCATCAGCAGCCCGTAGGCACTCACGGGGAAGCTGCCGATGTGGAAGAGGACAGGATGCATCTCAGCCTTTCGGGGCGGGCAGCGCGCGCAGACGCGCGGGCGCGAAGTCGAAGTTGTAGATCTCGAAGCTGACCACCTCGCCGTAGGGGCGGAGCAGGGGCATCAGCTTGCCGACGACATCCGCGCGGAAGGGCTCGGTGAAGTCCTTCGCCATGGCGGGCCGCGGCGTGCCCATCACGTGGAAGTCGCGGGCGCCGCTCTCCCAGCGCTCCTCCAGCTTGGCGTCCTTGAGGTGCGCGTCGAGGATGGCCATGGCCTGGGCGCGCACGGCGGCGGGCAGGGGGCCGTGGTCCACGGCGGCGGCCAGCGGCGGCGGAACCCGCAGCAGGCGCACGCAGACGACCCCGGCCCAGATGGACAGGGCGGCCAGCAGGCTCAAGGAGAACAAGGCCCACCAGCGGTCGCCGCGGGGGGCCTGGAGCGAATCAGGATCGGGAGTGTGGGACACTTTGGACGACCAGTCGTGGGAACGGATCTGAAGCGGGGGTTGGCATGAGCGGAGCGGAACGGTCACTCACCGCGGGGGACCTGGCGGTGCGGCTCAACGGCTCCCTGCGCCATTGTCCCTCCAATCTCCCCATTTCCGAAGTGCGGCCGCTCGAGGAGGCGGTTCCCGGCAGCCTTTCCTTCCTCGCCAACCCCAAGTACGCGGCCAAGGCGCAGGCGAGCGGGGCCGGCCTCATCCTCGTGGACCCCAAGACGGACCTGGGCGGACGGGCCGTGCTGGTGGTGGAGAACCCCTACTGGGCCTTCGCCCAGAGCATCGCCTGGCTCCATCCCGAGCCCGCCCCGGACTGGGGCGCGATCCCCATCCATCCCACGGCCAGGCTCCACGGCCGCGTCAGCCTGGCCCCCGGCGTGACCATCGGCGCCCGCAGCGAGGTCGGCGCGGGCTGCGTGATCCATCCGGGCGTCCACATCGGCGACGACTGCGCGCTGGGCGAGGACTGCGAGCTGTTCCCGGGCGTGGTCCTCTACCGCCGCACCAGGCTGGGCAAGCATGTCCGCATCCACGCCAACTCCTCCCTGGGCAGCGACGGCTACGGCTATGTGCTCGTCAACGGCCGCCATGAGAAGGTGCCGCAGGTGGGCTGGGTCGAAGTGGGCGACGAGGTGGAGATCGGCGCCTGCGTCACCATCGACCGCGGCGTGCTGGGCGCCACGCGCATCGGCGAAGGCACGAAGATCGACAACCAGGTCCAGATCGGCCACAACTGCCAGATCGGCGCCCACTGCCTGCTCGTGGCGCAAAGCGGCGTCAGCGGCAGCACCAAGCTCGGCGACTTCGTGACGCTGGCGGGCAAGGCCGGCCTCGTGGGCCACATCGAGATCGGCGCCCGCAGCATCATCGGCGGCGCCAGCGTCGTCGCCAAGAGCCTGCCCGAAGGCTCCTTCGTGACGGGCTATCCCGCGCGGCCGCACCGGGAGTGGATGGAGACCCAGGCCGCGCTGAACCGGCTGCCGGGGCTGATGAAGAAGCTCCGGGGCTAGGCTTCCTCCCCGCCCTCCATGTCCGTGTCCACGCCCTGGGGGATGAGGTAGTAGGCGGCCACGAGCAGGTAGAGGGCGAAACTCAGCAGCGGTTCGACGAGCGAGGTGAGCATCGCGAGCGTGTAGGTGATCCAGCCCACCCGGTAGGCATGCACGGTCTGGCGGATCACGGCCTCGCCCACATGGGACTGGAAGGCGCCTTTGCGTACGAGATGCCCCAGCATCAGGTTGTAGGCCGTCGCGCAGCCCGTGAGCGTGAGGCCGTAGAGGAAGGCGGCGGGCCGCAGCGCGGGATGGGAACCCAGCACCGAGGTGGCGAAGGGGATGAACACCGTCAGGCCCAGGAGGCCCATGTTGAGCATCACCGTCGCGCGGTCCACGGTGTGCACGAGGCGGAAGAGCGCGTGGTGGTTCTGCCACATGATGCCGATGACGGCGAAGCTGAGGATGAAGGCCACCGCATTGGGCCAGAGCCGCAGCAGCGCGCGCGCGAGCTCACTGTCCGTGGGCGGCGCCTTGAACTCGGGCAGCACCAGGCCCAGCACCAGCAGCGTGATGGCGAAGGCGAAGACCGCGTCGGAGAAGGCTTCGAAGCGGGCCTTGTTCATCGCGGCTCCAGCAGCGCGCCCAGCTCCGCGCCCGGCGCGGCTTCCACGGGTTCCATGCCCCGCCTGAAGATCCGCGCGCCCTTGAGGCCCAGCAGCGACATGCAGTCCCCATCCACGCGGAGCATGGCGCCTTCGCGCAGGCCCACCACGGGCAGGGCGTTCTCCTCGTGGTACTGCATGAGGCGCTCTTCCCGCGTCTCGCCCTTGTGGGTCGAAGCGGGGTCCGGGTCCAGGTAGTGCGCGTTGATCTGGAAGGGCACGAGCCCCAGCGCCGCGAGCGAGGGCGGCTCGACGATGGGCATGTCGTTGGTGGTGCGGATGGTGGGGCAGGCCAGGTTCGTCCCCGCGCTGGCGCCCGTGTAAGGCATGCCTCCCCGCGCCTGCGTGCGGATCGCCTCCATCAGGTCGAACCGCAGGAGCGTGTCCAGGAGGCGGAAGGTGTTGCCG
>DATJFC010000131.1:0-4252 GCA_035495995.1 Holophagaceae bacterium | reverse complement strand
CACCACGAGCGCGCCCGCGTCCAGGAGCGCGGCGGCCTCTTCGACAGGGATGAATCCAGGCATGGGACCTCCTTCCCCATTGTCACCGAACGGGCGCAGAATCACCCCATGCCCGCCGACCTCGACGCCCGCCTCGCGAAGATCCGCCTCGTCTGCACGGACGTGGACGGCGTGCTGACGACGGGGCTCCTCCACTACGGCCTGGAGTCGGGCCACACCAAGGCCTTCCATGTGCGCGACGGCGCCGGGACGAAGTGGCTGCAGGCCTCGGGCGTGCCTGTCGCCTTCATCAGCGGCCTCGCCACGCCCGCCACGCGCATACGCGCCATGGACCTGGGCATCGAGGACTGCTTCATGGGCCGCCTCGAGAAGCTGCCCGTCCTCGACCAGCTCCTCGCGAAGCACGGCCTCGGCTACGACGAGATCGCCCACATCGGCGACGACCTCCATGACATCCCCCTGCTCCGCCGCGTGGGCCTCGCCTGCTGCCCCGAAGACGCCGCGGACGAAGCGAAGGCCGCCTGCCATTGGGTCGTCCCGGTCCCCGGCGGCCACGGCGTCCTCCGCGCGGTGGCTGAAGCGATCCTCAAGGCCCAGGGCAAGTGGGATAAGATCGTGGCGAAGTACGAATAAACGCATCCAGAGATCACGGCGATTCCCGCGATGTGGAATGCTCCCATCGGAGGAATCGCTGGAATCGCCGGATAATCATTTTTTCTGTTCAGCGATCCACGCGTCCACGCGGCGCTCGAGGACATCCATGGGCAGGGCGCCGGAGTCCAGCACCTCGTCATGGAAGGCGCGGATGTCGAACCTGGCGCCCAGCTCGGCCTTGGCCTTCTCGCGCAGGCGGAGGAAGGTGAGCTGGCCGATGTTGTAGGCCTGGGCCTGGCCGGGCCAGGCGATGTAGCGGTCCGTCTCGGCCTGGATCTCCACCTCGTCGTTGCCGCTGTGGGCGTGGAAGTAGTCCACCATCTGCTGCCGCGACCAGCGCATCGAATGGACGCCGGTGTCCACGACCAGCCTGATGGCGCGGAGCATCTCGTCCGTGAGACGGCCGTAATCGCTGTAGGGGTCCTTGTAGAAGCCGATGTCCTTGCCGAGGCTTTCGGAATAGAGCGCCCAGCCCTCCTGGTAGGCCGTCACGCCCATCACCTTGCGGAAGTCCGGCACGCGCTCCAGCTCCTGCGCGATGGAGATCTGCAAGTGGTGGCCCGGGATGGCCTCGTGGTAGGCGGTGCTTTCGCAGGTGAGCATGCTGCGCTGCGGAGCCTCGTAGGTGTTCACATTGAAGCGGCCCGGCCGCGATCCGTCCGGCGTGCCCGCGTTGTAGTCCGCGGCGGCGGCGTCCTTCTCCCGGAAGGCCTCCATGGGCACGACGACGAGCTGGGCCTTGGGCAGGCGCCCGAAGAGCTTGGGCAGCTCAGGCCGCATGCCGTCCACGAAGCCCTTGTAGCGCGCGACGAGCTGGGCCGCGTCCTTGGGGTGGATGCTCGGGTCCTTGGCCAGCGCCGCGCGGAAGCTGGCGAGGTCCGCGTAGCCGAGGCCCTTGGCGATGGCGAGCATCTCGCCCTCGATGCGCGCGACTTCCTTGAGGCCGATCTCGTGGATCTGGGCGGGCGTGAGATTCGTCGTCGTCTGCGCCTTCACCGCGTAGGCGTAGCGCGCGGCGCCATCCGGCAGGGCCCAGGCGCCCGGTTCCGGCAGCGCCTTCGGCGCATAGTCCTTCTCGAGGAAGGCCAGCAGGCGCCCGTAGGCCGGCGTCACCTCCTGGTCGATGGCGCGGGCCACCTCGGCCTTGAATTTCGCCTTCTGGTCATCGCTCATGCCGGCGGGCAGCTTGTCCAGCGGCGCGAGGAAGGGCGCGCGCGCCGTGTCGCCGGAGGCCATGGCCTTCACCTGGGCGACCAGGTCGTCCGCGATGAGGCGGGGGGGCATGATGCCGTCCTTGAGCCCGGCCCGCATGTTCGCGAGGGTGTCGTCCATCGCCTTCGGGAAGGCGTGGAGCCGCGCCAAGTAGTCCTGGAAATCCTTCTCCGTATTGAAAGGGTGGAGCGAGAAGAGCGCCGGGAAGTCCACGTGGAGGCCGCTCATCTGGTTCAGCGGCATCTCCCAGGGCTTGAAGCGCGCGCCGTCGAGCCCCGTCTGGATCTGCCACATGAGCAGCTCGCGGTCGAGCTGGTGGTCGGCATCCAGCGCGGACGCCTTGAAGGCCTTCGCCTTCGCGAGGAAGCCCTTCTGGGCGGCGAGGTCCTTCCGGATCCCGGCGAGCGAATAGTCAGTGAGGCGGTCGTTGTAGCGCGGATCGCCCACGGCCGTGGCCGATTCGGGGCTCGTGCGGAGCGAATACTCCCAGTAGTCCTTCATGAGCGCGTCGAGCTTCGCGTTGGCGGGGGAGGGCGCGGAGGCCATGAGGGCGGCGCCCGAGGCGAGAGCTGCTGCGATGCGGAAGGTCATGGGAGCCTCGCGATGAGATCAGCGGCGACGCGGTCCGCGGCGCCGGGCTCGCCCAGGTGCGGGCGGACGGTGGCAAGGAGCGCGCGGCGGCGCGCGGATTCTTCGGGTTCGAGCAACCGCGAAAGCGCGGCGGACATCCGTCCGGGGTTCACTTCGTCCTGGAGCAGCTCCGGCGCGACCTCCTGCCCCGCGACGATGTTGGCGAGGCCGACCCGGGGCAGCTTCACGAGGCGCTTGGCCGCGAAGGCCGTCAGCGCGTTCAGCTTGTAGACGATGGCGAAGGGCGTGCCCAGCAAGGCCGTCTCCAGCGTGGCCGTGCCGCTCGCCACGAGCGCCGCGTCCGCGTAAGCGCGCGCCGCGTAGCTGCGGCCTTCCACGCGTTTCACGGGCAGGCCGCCGAGGTACGGGTCCAGGAAGGCCGCGTCCAGCGTCGGCGCCACGGGCAGGACCCATTGCACCTCGGGGCGCTGCCGGGTCCAATCGCGCACGAGTCCCGCCATGGGCGGCAGCAGGCGCGTCACCTCCGAAGCGCGGCTTCCCGGCAGCAGCGCGACGAGGGGGCGCGCGCCATCCAATCCCGTCTCCGCGAGGAAGGCGCCGCGATCCACTTCGGGTTTCACGGCCTCCACCAGCGGGTTGCCCACCCACTCGGCGTCCACGGGATAGCCCTCGAACAGCGCGGGCTCGAAGTCGAAGAGGCAGTAGAGGACATCCAGCGTGTTGCCCAGGTCGGGGATGCGGCCCTTCTTCCAGGCCCACACCTGAGGGCAGACGTACTGCGCGAGCTTCATCGCGGGCCGCCGCTTGCGCAGGGCCTTGGCCAGCCGCAGGTTGAAGCCCGGATAGTCGATGAAGAGCGCGGCCGCCGCGTCTTCCTCGTCCGCGGCGGCGAGCACCTGCTTGAAGAGGCGGTTCAGCTGGGGCAGATGCTTGATCACCTCGATGAAGCCCACGACGCCGATGTCCCGCACATGGGCCAGCACGCGGTCCATGTGCGGCGCCATGCGGTCTCCGCCGATGCCGACGATGCGCAGGTCCGGCCGCCGGGCCTTCAGGGCCGCCAGCAGCTCCGCGCCGTGGAGATCGCCGCTGGCCTCCCCCGCGATGACCAGGAGCGCCGTCATGGCCGCTCTCCGCGGTCTTCCGGCCGCGCGAAGCGCACGGCGGGATCGGGTTCCACCGGGCGGCCCATGACATGGGTGGGCAGCGCTTCGGGGAAGAGCACGGCTGGGAACCGCGACTCGATGGAAGCCTTCGCCGCCGCGAAAGCGGCCGCATCCGCCGCGGCCACGGCGAGGTTCCACCGGTAGCCCAGCGCCCGGAGCGGGTCGAGGTCGTCCCGCTCCGAGCCCACGGCGCAGAAGAGCCGGTCCTCGATGGCCGCCAGATCCCGCACGCCGCCATGCCAGCAGAAGCCCACCGCCTCGCCGCGGGACTCCTTCAGCAGCCGCGCCAGCTCCGTCTCCGCGCCAGGGCCGGGATGGAGGGCCAGCTTCAGCCCTTTCGGCGCGAGGGCTTCCAGCATGGCCTCCACCACGGCGAGGAGCGCGAAGGCGGCCTTCCGCCCTTCGGGCTTCCCGGCCGGCAGCACGACGAAGTCGGGGCCGAGGGGCAGCGCCCATCGCAGGGCCTCGGCCGATCCTTCCAGCGAAACGCCTGGCGGCAGATGGATCGCATGCACGCCGCCGCGCCGGGCGAAGGCCGGCCAGCCTCCGTGCAGGCGGCCGTCCCAGGCCAGCTCGGCGTCGCGTAGGCCCGCCCAGGGGGCCGGGTCGGCGCTGGAGGGCAACAGGGG
>DATJFC010000130.1:0-3564 GCA_035495995.1 Holophagaceae bacterium | reverse complement strand
CCCAGTACCGCGATCAGTTCCCCGGAGCCTCCACAAAGAAGATCCTCGTGGGGGGCGAGGCTGCGGGCCGCGTCGACACCGCGGAAGAAGACGGCCGCCTCCACATCATCGACTTCGCGGTGATGCCCGGGGCGCAGGGCCGGGGAGCCGGATCCGGCGTGCTCCGGGGGATCCTCGAGAAGGCCGACGCCGCCGGCCTCGTGGCCGATCTGCATGTGGAAGCCGCGAACCCCGCGCGCCGCCTCTACGCGCGCTTCGGGTTCGTCGAACGGAGCGGCGACGGCATCAACCTCTTCATGGAGCGGCAGCCCGCCGCCCCATCCGCTGAACAGGACCGGAGGCTTGCATGAGTCAACCCTACCTTGGTGAAATCCGCATGTTCGCGGGGAACTTCGCGCCGAGAGGCTGGTACTTCTGCAACGGCCAGCTCCTGGCGATCTCGCAGAACACGGCGCTCTTCTCGCTGCTGGGCACCCAGTACGGCGGCAACGGCACGACGACCTTCGCCTTGCCGAACTTGCAGTGCCGCATGCCGCTGGGGACGGACCAGAGCGGTCCGGATCAGTACCCCATCGGCACCATGGCCGGCGAGGAGCAGATCACGGTGACCCTCTCCGAGCTCCCCTCCCACACCCACTCGCTCGGAGCCCGCGCGGTCGCGGCCACCACCGGCGCCCCGACCAACGGCGTGCTGGCGGAGGCGAACGAAGGGGGCCGTTCCGTGGTGGACTACTACGGCACCTCGGGCGGCACGGTGACCACTGCGCAGGCCACGGACACCGTGGGGGGCGGCCAGGCGCACGACAACATGTCCCCCTTCCTGGGCCTGAGCTTCATCATCGCGGCCTCAGGCGTCTTCCCTTCCCGCAACTAGGTCCGGATCACCAGGAGACAGATCATGTCCACTCCCTTTCTCGGCGAGATCCGGATCACGGGCTTCAACTTCCCCCCCAAGGGCTGGGCGATGTGCAACGGGCAGCTCCTGGCCATCAATCAGAACCAGGCGCTCTTCTCCATCCTGGGGACGACCTACGGCGGGAACGGCATCACCACCTTCGCCTTGCCTGATCTCCGGAGCCGCGTCCCCATGCACTGGGGCAACGGCGCCGGGCTCTCCCCGCGCTCCCTCGGGGAGGTCGGCGGGGAGGAAACGGTCACGCTCACATCCACCCAGGTCCCTTACCACGGGCACGCGATGACCGTGATCGCCGCCGCGGGCACGACGAACAACCCCAACGGCGCGCTTCTCGCCCAGGCGAAGCTGGCCTCCAACAGCGCCCAGGTGAACTCCTTCGGCCCCGCTTCGGGCGGGGAGGTGGCGCTCTTCCCGGAAGTCGGCTCCGCCGGCAGCGGGCAGCCCCACACCAACCTGCCGCCGGTCCAGTGCCTGAACTACGTCATCGCCCTGTCGGGCATTTTCCCATCCCGGAACTGATCCGCTCCTCGGAGACACCCCCATGGCTGAACCCTTCGTTGGCGCCATCACGATCTTCGCGGGCAATTTCGCGCCCTCCGGCTGGGCCTTCTGCGACGGCCGCTTGATCAACATTTCGGATAACACGGCCCTGTACAGCCTGCTCGGCACGACCTACGGCGGCGACGGCGTCAACACCTTCGCGCTCCCGGATCTCCGGGGGCGCTTCCCGATCCACCAAGGACAGGGCCTCGGCCTGAGCCCCTATGTCATCGGAGAGACGACGGGCCAGTCGGAGGTCACGCTCGCCACGAGCCAGATCCCGTCCCACGGCCACGCGCTCTATGCCACGGGCGCCAACGCCACGACGAACAGCGCCTCGGGCAACCTCCTGGCCAAGCCGGTCCAGCCGGGCAGCTCCGCCAATGTGAGCGCCTTCGCGACGGCCGGCGCGGCAGTCCAGATGAACGGCAACGCCATCACGCCCGCGGGCGGCAGCCAGCCCCACGACAACATGCCGCCCTATCTGGCCCTGAACTACATCATCGCCCTTTTCGGCGTCTACCCGAGCCGGAACTGACGGGCTGGGCCCGCTGCTCACACCGGGCCTTGGCCGGCATCTCCGGATCGCGCTTCCTTCCGATGGTGCCCGCGGGCGCGGGCGCGTAGATTGTGGACACGCTCAAGGAGAGTCCCATGAGAACGCGGTTCGTCATTCCAGCCCTGCTATCCGTCCTGCCGACCATCCTCAGCGCCCAGGCACCGGCGCCCCAAGCCCCGGCTCCCGCCCCCAAGCACCACCACCATGCGGCCAAGGCCCGCGGCTTCGTCGGCTGCACCCAGACGAAGCTGTTCCACAAGCCTGGCTGCGCGCATGTGGCGGACATTGAGAAGGCCGGCACCAAGGTGATGTTCACCACCCGGGCTGAGGCGATCCAGGCGGGCTACAAGCCCTGCGAGGACTGCAAGCCCTGAAACGCTAAGGCACGGTCCGGATCACCACCGGATGCGCGGCGAGGGCCGCGCGGATGAGCGGGTCCAGTTGCGCCTTCAGGTTCTCTGAAGGCGCGTACTGGCCTTTCGCCGGCTGCTTGGTCTCGATGATGGCGCCGTACGCGCCATCCGCCGTGACCCAGGGCGCCCAGCCGAAGGAGCCGGTGCTGCCGTACCAGATGGGCGGGTTTGCGGCGGACTCGGGCTTGCCGTCGGCGGTGCCGATCCAGTTGCCGAGGGCGTAATGGATCGTGTCGCCGAAGGAGGTCTTGTAGGGGCTGCCATCGATGGTCGTGCCCGCCTCGAAGCCATCCGTGCGCTGCGCGGTCCAGGTGCCTGGCTGGAGGAAGGCCGATCCGCCATCCACGCCACCGCGCAGCTCCATCGCCACGAAGCGCATGTAGTCGATACCCGTGCAGCTGAGGTCGCCCGCTGGATCCGGGTTCTGGCAGGTGGGGTGCAGGGTGTCGAAGGTGCAGCCGGTGGCCCAGCCCATGGGGTCGTGGACCTGCTCGGTGAAGATCTGGTTCCAGCTCTTGCCCGTGGCCACCTCGGCCATTTCGGCGGCGATGCGCAGATGGGTGCTCCCGTAGTCGAAGTAGGTGCCGGGCGCGCTGGCGGAAGCCGAATCGTCGGCGTAGATGTCCTGCACAGCCTGAGCGAGGCTGAAGGTGAGCGGGAGCTGCACATCCGCGTTGGGGTCGTCGCCCGGGATGCCCGTGGTGAAGCTGAGGAGGTCCCGCAGCGTGGCGCTTCCCATGTTCCCGGACCAGGCGTGGCCGCCGGAATCCTTGAGCAGCTCGCCGGCCGTGGTGTCGAGGCCGTGGGGGAAGACGCCTTCGTCCACCAGGCGCAGGATCACCGTGCTCGCGATCCATTTGGAGCCGCTGGCCACGGTCACGAGGGTGCTGTTGGTCATGCCGCCGAAGCTTTGGGAGTAGACGACGCCCGCGGGCGTCACGACCTCCACGCAGAGGCCGTTGGGGAACTGGGACTGGGCGGCCTGGATGGCGGAGGTCACCGGGGTCCAGGGGTCCGGCGCGCCTGTCGTCCCGCCCGAAGAGGAGGAGCTCCCGCCGCCGCAGGCGAGCAGGAGGCAGAGTCCGCCTGCTAAGGGCCACATCTTCATGGAACCTCCAGGACGCGCGTGGTCGTCA
>DATJFC010000129.1:0-2318 GCA_035495995.1 Holophagaceae bacterium | reverse complement strand
GCCAGGGCGCGGGCGATGGCGACGCGCTGCTTCTGGCCGCCGGAGAGGTCGCGGGGCAGGTAGTCCAGCCGGTCGCTGAGCCCCACGGATTCCAGGAGCGCCTCGGATTCCCGCTTGGCCTCCGCGCCGCGCAGGCCCTTGAGGTTGAGCGCGTACTGGACGTTCTCCCGGGCGGAGAGCGCGGGGAAGAGGTTGAACTGCTGGAACACGAAGCCGATGCTGCGCCGCCGCACGGACGCGAGCTCCCGGGCCTCGCCCTGGATGATCTTGCCGTCGAGGCGCAGGTCGCCGCCGCTGGGCGACAGGATGCAGCCCAGGATCTGGAGCAGGGTCGTCTTGCCGGAGCCGGACGGCCCTTCCAGCGCGACGATCTCGCCGGGCTCCAGCGCCATGGTGACGCCGCGCAGGACGGTCGTGGACTGGCGGCCTTCCTCGTAGGTCTTCGTGATGCCGAGGGCTTCCAGGACGGGCATCCTAGCTCCTGAACACGAGGCCCGGGTCCAGGCCCGCCACCTTGCGGAAGCTGACCATGGCCGAGGCGAGGCAGAGGGCGAAGGTTCCGGCGCAGACCACCGCGATGGTGGGCCACGGCATGATGAGCTTGAGCGCCATGGCCTCGATGGCCGGCTTCTGCGCGAAGGCGAGGCCCAGGCCCAGGACGAAGCCCAGCGCGGCCGCGATGGAGGCCTGGCGCGCGAGGATCCTGTAGATGTCGGCGTTGGTGCCGCCGATGGCCTTCACCGTGCCGAACTCCTTGATGTGCTCCATGGTGGAGGTGTAGAGCGTCTGCGCCACCACCACCACGCCCACGAGCACGCCCAGGAACACGGCCAGGAAGGCGTTGAGCCCGATGCCGGTGTTCTTGATCCAGTAGGCCTCGGATTTGCCGGCCCACTCGCCCTTCGTGTAGACATCGTTGAAGGGCAGGCGGCGCTGGATCTCGGCCTTCACCGCCCCGGCGTCCGCGCCCGGCGAGAGTTTCACGAGGATGTAGCTGGTCTTGCCCTTGAGCAGATCCGGATTCATGGCCTGGGCTCGCCGGAAATCGATGAAGGAGACGGGCGTCGTCGTGAAGGACTTGGCCTCTTCCGACAGGCCCGCGATGCGGAAGCGCTGGTGCTGCACTTCGCGGTAGTCGCCCACCTGGAAGTCGCCGAGGCGCCGCTTGGCGCTCTCGTCCATGAAGAGGAAGTCGCCCCGGCGCAGGTCCTGGAGGTCGCCGCTCTTCACCTTCCAGGGCAGGTCCCAGGCGCCGTGGTCCTCCATGGCGTAGAAGACGCCGCCTTCTTCGGCCCCGGTGGGCAGCTGGATGTTCATGAAGGTGACGATGAGGTTGTCGGCCCGCTCCACGCCGGGCACGGAGCGCACGCGGTCCACGTAGGTCTCGGGGAACTGGTGGGCGAAGTCCACATTGGGCGTGGCCTTGGATGTGACCCACAGGTCGGCTTTCGAATGCCGGATGGTGAGCGCGGCGTTGTCCAGCAGGCCGAAGAAGAGGCCGATCTGGGACAGCACCAGCGCCACGGAGAAGGCCACGCCAGCCACGGTGATGGTGAAGCGGAGCTTGTCGTGCAGCAGGATCTTGAGGGCGAGGTCCACCATGTCAGCGGCCCTTCCTCGGCGGCGCGACCAGGCCGCCCACGAGCACGTCCACCATGGTCTTCACGCGCTTCGAGACGGGCCGCCACTTCACCCAAGGGTCGTTGCACTTGGCGATGTCGAGGGCGATGACGCCGTGGACTCCGGCCCAGAGGGTCTGGGTGATGAGCTCCGCGTCCTTGAGCGCCATCCGGTCCGCCGCGATGGCTTCCTGGACCGTTCCGAGCAGGAAGGCGTAGGCGTCCACCTCAGGATTGCCCTTCCACTCCTCTTCGCCCATGCCCTCGTAGTCCGGCGCGCCGGACATGAACATGAGCCGGTAGTGGTTGGGGTTCTCCGCGCCGAAGCGGGCGTAGGCCAGGCCGATGGCCTTGATGCGCTCGACGGGATCCTTCACCTTCGCGGTTTTCGCCATGTCCGCGCCGAAGGCCTGGAAATCGTGGCGGCACAGCTCCCGGACGAGGTCTTCCTTGTCCTGGAAATGGAGGTAGATGGTGCGGGGGCTGTATTCGATGCGCTCCGCGATGGCCCGCATGGTGACGGCGTCGTAGCCGTCCCGGGCGAAGAGGTAGCGGGCCGCGTCGAGGATCTGGGTCCGCAGCGCCTCCTTCTCGCGCTCCCTCCGGTTGATGGGTCCCATCGGGCGCCTCCAAGGTCAACAAGGTTCATTATGTAAACAGTGTTTACTTTGTCAACCGCGTTTTGATTTTGGCGGAATG
>DATJFC010000128.1:0-4246 GCA_035495995.1 Holophagaceae bacterium | reverse complement strand
GGCGAGTACGCGGCCCACGGGCACGGCATCACGGAGGCCATCGCGCGGCAGTGGTTCAACGACCTCGGCGTGGACGCCATCACGACGGGCAACCACGCCTTCGACGTGAAGGGCATCGAGAGCTACTTCCGCCAGGAGCCGCGCCTGCTGCGCCCCGCCAACCACCCGCCCGCCACCCCTGGCGGGGGCTTCGTGAAGCTGCACACGAAGACGGGCGAGGAGATCCTCGTCGTCAACCTCATGGGACGCGTCCACATGCCGCCCTGCGACGACCCCTTCCGCGCCGTGGACGCGATCCTCCAGAAGGAACGCGCCGATCTCGTGCTCGTGGACATGCACGCCGAAGCCACGAGCGAGGCGCAGGCCATGGGCTGGCACCTGGACGGCCGCGCGGCGGCGGTGGTGGGCAGCCACACCCATGTGCCCACGCTGGATTCGAAGGTCCTGCCTGGCGGCACGGCCTATGTGACGGACATCGGCATGACCGGCCCTTACGAGGGCGTCATCGGCATGAAGAAGGAGGCGAGCCTCAGCCGCTTCCTAGGCCCCTTGCGCGCGAAGTACGAAGTGGCGGGCGGAGACCTCCAGCTCCACGCCGTGCTGGTCCGCACCGAGGGCAAGCGCGCCGTCTCCATCGAGCGCGTGGCGCGGACCCTCTGATCAAGCCTCGATCGCGGGAAACGCGAGCGTGAAGGAGGTGCCCCGGTTGGGCGCGCTCCGGACTTCGACCGCTCCGCCATGGGCTTGGAGGATGCCCCGCATGGCGCTGAGGCCGAGGCCGCGGCCCAGCGTCTTGGTGGTGAAGAAGGGATCGAAGATCCGCTCCAGCACTTCCGGGCCCATGCCGGAGCCCGTGTCCGACACGGTGAGCGTGACGAAGGGGCCGGGCGCCAGGTCGAAGCCCGGGAAGCGGTGCGCCGCGCCGTCCGCGTCGAGCCGCGCCTGGCCCAGGGAAAGCCGGATCGCGCCGGTCCGGTCCTCCAGGGCCTCGGAGGCGTTCATGATCAAGTTCATCACCACTTGCTCCAGCTGGACCGCGTCTCCGAGGATGCGCGGCAGCCCTTCGGGCAGATCCAGCGCCAGCTCCGCTTTGCGGGAAAGGGTGCTGTGGAGCAGCTCCGTCATCTCCCTCACCAGCGCGCCCAGATCCAGAGGTTCTCGCCCGGCCCCACCCTTGCCCGCGTAGGCGAGGAGCTGGCGCGTGAGGGCGCCGGAGCGCTCGGCCAGCGTCGTGACCGCCTGCAGGTGGGCCGCTCCGGGGTGGCCCGGCTCCAGCGTCTCCTGGGCGAGGTCCAGATGGCCCATCAAGGCGGTGAGGAGGTTGTTGTAGTCGTGGGCGATGCCCCCCGCCAGCACGCCCAGGCTCTCCAGGCGCTGCGTCTGCCGGAGCGCCCCCTCCGCCCGCTGGGCCTCGCGCAGGTCGTGGCCGATGGCCCCGAAGGATTCCGGCTGCCCGTCCAGGGGGTTGTCGATGCGGAACAGGAAATGCCGGGTGGGGATGAGGGCTCCGTCCTGCAGGTTGCGGACCGTGATGTCCCCGGACCAGCTGCCCCGGCTCATCACCAGGGGCAGGATCACCTTCGAGAAGCGCGAGCGCTCTTCAGGCGCGATGAGGTCCACCACCCTGAGCCCGGACAGGGACTGCTCCGGTCCGATGCCGAAAAGCCCGCGCCCGGCCGCATTGAGACGGAGCAGGCGTCCGCCCAGCCCGGCCATGCCGATGGATTCCGTGGCGAGCTCCATGAGGCGCGCCTGGCCGCGCAGCTCGCGCGCGCGCTCCCGCCGCTCCGTGCCCGCCGCCGCGAGCAGCAAGGCCGTGAGCGCCAGCAGGGCGAGGAACCCCGCGAGCAGGATGAGGTAGTCCTGCCCCGATGTGAGCCCCAGCGGCCCCGAGCCGACGCGCCGCGCGAGGAGGGCCGAGGCCGCCGTGAGCAGCGTGGCGAAGGAGGCGCCCCGGGGGCCGTGGCGGTCCGCCGCGATGAGCACGAGCGGGAAGAGCGCGTAGGTGAGGCTAAATTGGAGCGCGGGGTCCCCGAGCGTGCCGCCGAACACGAAGAAGCCCAGGAGGCCCACCGTCATGAGCAGCAACGCGGCTTCCAGCGGGCGGCTGGCGGTGAGTCGATCCCGCGCGCGCTGGCGCGAGGCCACGGTGAAGATCGGCGGCGCGACGACCAGGACGCCCAGCAGGTCCTCCATGCACCAGTTCCACCACGCCCCGAAGGCGTGCGGCATCGCCAGGCTCAAGGCGAAGCAGCCCAGCGTCGCCCCCGCCACGGCTCCGGAAACCGCGGCGGGGATGGCCAGCAAGAGCACATCCCGCTGGCGGGCCAGCGTGGGCCGGAAGCCGAAGCTCTTGAGGATCCCGGCGCCGACGATCGCCTCGGCAAAATTCCCCATGGCGATCCCCAAGGAGGGGAGCGTGTGCAAGCCCGAGGTCGCGAGGCTGCTGAGGCAGCCGAGGGCCACGCCTGGAAGGGCTTCCCTGCCGAAGAGCACGAGGGCCGACAGCGCGATGCCCGTCGGGGGCCACACCGGCGAGAACCCTCCCGCGATCGGGGCCTTGCCGATCATCTTGCCGGCCATGTAGAGGGCCGTGATGGCGAGGTTCAGGCCGATCAGCCTGAGGAAGCGTGGGGTGTTCCGCGAGGCGCTGGCCATGGGGTTGGCTGACGCTACCTGTTTCCACACCCGCAAACAAGAGAAAGGCCCCGCTCTCGCGGGGCCTTTCGATTCAAGAGGCCTCCAGTCTCCGGCCTCCAGCCTGTTTTTAGTACATGTCGTCCATGCCGCCCATGCCAGGGCCCGCGGGGGCCGGAGCCTTGGGCTCGGGGATCTCGCTGATGATCGCCTCGGTGGTGAGCATCATGGCGGCGACGGAGGCCGCGTTGCGGAGGGCGGACTTGGTCACCTTGGCGGGGTCGATGACGCCCGCGGCCACCAGATCCTGGTACTCGCCCGTGGCGGCGTTGAAGCCGGTGTTGCCCTTCTCCTCCAGGACGCGGTTCACGACGACGGAGCCTTCCACGCCGGCGTTGTTCGCGATCTGGCGCAGGGGCTCCTCGATCGCCTTGCGGACGATCGTGACGCCGGTGGCCTGGTCGCCGGTCACCTTCAACGCGTTGAGCTTGGCAACCGCGCGCAGCAGGGCCACACCGCCGCCGGGGACGATGCCGTCCTCGACAGCCGCCTTGGTGGCGTGCATGGCGTCCTCGACGCGGGCCTTCTTCTCCTTCATCTCGGTCTCGGAGGCCGCGCCCACCTTGATGACGGCGACGCCGCCCACCAGCTTGGCGAGGCGCTCCTGCAGCTTCTCCTTGTCGTAATCGGAGGTGGACTGCTCGATCTGGCTGCGGATCTGCTTCACGCGGCCCTGGATGTCCTCCTTGGCGCCGGCGCCCTCGACGATGGTGGTGTTCTCCTTGTCGATGACGATCTTCTTGGCGGTGCCCAGGTCGGTCAGGGTCAGGTTCTCGAGCTTGAGGCCGAGGTCCTCGCTGATGGCCTTGCCGCCGGTGAGGGTGGCGATGTCCTCGAGCATGGCCTTGCGGCGGTCGCCGAAGCCGGGGGCCTTCACGGCGGCAACCTGGATGGTGCCGCGGATCTTGTTGACCACCAGCGTGGCGAGCGCCTCGCCGTCCACGTCCTCGGCGATGATCAGCAGGGGGCGGCGGCTGTTGACGACCTGCTCCAGGAGGGGCAGGAGGTCGCGCATGTTGGAGACCTTCTTCTCGTAGGCGAGGATGAAGGGGCTCTCCAGCTCGACCTTCATCTGGTCGGGGTTGGTGACGAAGTAGGGGCTGAGGTAGCCGCGGTCGAACTGCATGCCCTCGACCACATTGAGCTCGGTCTCGCGGCCCTTGGCCTCCTCGACCGTGATCACGCCGTCCTTGCCGACCTTGGCCATGGCCTCGGCGATGATCTTGCCGATCTCCTCGTCGCCGTTGGCGGAGATGGTGCCGACCTGGGCGATGGCGTTGCCCTCGACGGGCTTCTTGATCTCGTCGATGGACTTCACGACGGTCTCGACGGCGAGGTCGATGCCCTTCTTGATCTCCATGGTGTTGGCGCCGCTCACGACGGCCTTGATGCCCTCGCGGTAGATGGCGCGGCCGAGCACGGTGGCGGTGGTGGTGCCGTCGCCGGCGAGGTCGGAGGTCTTGGAAGCGACCTCACGGACGAGCTGGGCGCCCAGGTTCTCGTGCTTGTCCTTCAGCTCGATCTCCTTGGCGACGGTGACGCCGTCCTT
>DATJFC010000127.1:0-3408 GCA_035495995.1 Holophagaceae bacterium | reverse complement strand
GCCGCATGGGCCTCGTCTGGATCCTCCCGGGCCTGGCGCTGGCGGCGGCGACGGCCTGGTTGGCCTGGACGAAGACGGGGCCGGTGAGCCTCTTCGAGGATCTCGACCTCGCGAAGAAGAACCCCTACGAGGCCTTCCCCTTCTGGACCTCCATGGCCAAGGTCGTGGGCTGCGCCTTCACCATCGGCCTGGGCGGGTCCACCGGGCTGGAAGGGCCCGCGAAGTGGCTGGGCGCCGCGGTGGGCGTGCAGTTCCACCGCCTCCTCCATTGGATGGCCCTCAGCTGGCGCCCGTTCCGCCGCCTCAAGGTGCAGCCGCTGACCATGGTGGTGGCGGGGGCCTCGGCCGCCGTCGCGATCGTCTTCCGCGCGCCGCTCTCGGGCTCCCTTTTCGCC
The DNA here is from genome assembly GCA_035495995.1 of Holophagaceae bacterium. GTDB lineage: Bacteria > Acidobacteriota > Holophagae > Holophagales > Holophagaceae > JAFDVN01. The sequence goes on along the minus strand of DATJFC010000127.1, from coordinate 3,013 downwards.
GTGGAGCACGACGGCCATGTGGGCCACGAGGAGCTGATCCCTTCCGTGGTGGCCGCCGCCAGCGCCTACATGGTGTGGGTGGCCATCGCGGGCCCGGCCCCCCTGATCCCGCTCGCCAAGACCTACCACCTGCAAGCCCGCGAGCTGATGTGGGCCTTGCCGGTGGGTCTCATCTGCGGGGTCATCGCCAGCCTTTTCCTCGCGATCCGCTTCGGCCTCACGCGCGCGCTCGGCCGCTATCCGCTGGTGTGGCGCGGGCTCATCGGGGGGACCGGGCTGGTGCTGCTGGCGCTGCCGGGCCACTTCCTCTTCCACGACCTGCCCATCACGCAGCGGGGAGGGATGGAACTCATCCTCCACGTGCTGGGCGGAGCGGAGACTCACCGCGCGGCCCTCCTCTTCAGCGGCCTCAAGATCCTGGCGACGGCAATGACGCTGGCGGCCGGCGGCGTGGGCGGCATGTGGATCTGCACCGTGGCCATGGGGGCCTCTCTCGGCGCCTTCCTGCAAGGCTGGATGATGCCGCAGAGCCCCGGCCTCATCCCGATGATGGCGGGCGTGGCCTTCGCGGGCGCGGTGCACGAGGTGCTACTGGTGCCCGTGGTCTTCCTCGCGGAGACGACGGGAGACCCGGCCCTCGTCGTGCCGGGCCTCCTCGCGGTGACCGTCGCGCTCCTCGTGAAGCGGGAGCACCGCTAGAGCCGCTACTCTGAAGGAATGGAAGTTCCCTTCGACGCCAAGGCACTGGGCGCCTGGGCCCGCCAGCGCAACCTGAGGTTGCTGGCCCACAGCCGCCGCATCGTCTTCGTGATGCTGCCCTTGGGCGCCTTCACGGGCTGGATGATGGGCCTGGCGGTGAAGGCCTATTCAGCAGGGTTCCGCTGGGTGGACGCGCATCTGGTCCAGGACCACCTGGTGCTGCTGCTTCCGCTGGCGGGCCTGCCCCTCGCGACGATGATGCTGGACTTCAGTGGCGTGGGCGAGGTGAGCCTCTCCGAGGACATCCATCTCTCGCGGGAGAACCCCTTCCAGGCCTTCCCGTTCCGGAAATCCCTCGTGAAGGTCGCGGCCTGCTTCGCGACGATCTTCCTTGGCGGCAGCGCGGGGCTGGAAGGCCCGGCGAAGTGGTTCGGGGGCTCGGTGGGTCTCCAATGCCACCGCCTCCTGAGCTGGCTGGCGAAGCCGTTCCGGTTCCTGCGCCGCCTCAAGACCGAGGCGGGGACCATGGTGGTGGGCGGCGCCGCCGGGGCCATTTCATCCGTGTTCCGGGCCCCGCTTTCAGCGGCGCTCTACGCGGCCGAGCACGAAGGCGCGCTCCAGACCCGCACGCTCATCCCGACGCTCGTCGCCGCGGCGGGCGGCTACCTCGTCTTCGCCGCGATGGTGGGGCACGAACCCCTGCTGGCCCTGCCGCGGCCGTACTTCCTCCGCTGGCGCGAGATCTGGCTGGCCCTGCCTCTGGGCGTGGCCTGCGGCCTTGTTTCCAGCCTCTTCAACGGCGCCATCGCGGTCTTCCGCCGCCGCTTGGCCTGGATCCCCTTGCGCTGGCGCGGCTTCGCCGGGGGGCTCGGGCTCGCGCTGCTGATGGTGCCCGGCCACCTGATCATGCCCAGCCTCCCGACGGTCCGGGGCGGCGGTGTCGAACTCGTGAACCACCTCATCCAGACGCCGGCGGACTTGCGCATGGCGCTCATCTTCCTCGGCATCAAGCTGATTGGGACCGCGCTCACCCTGGGCAGCGGCGGCATCGGCGGCACCTGGCTGCCGGCCGTCTGCATGGGCGCCTGCCTGGGGTCGGCCTTCGACGCGGCCTGGCTGCCGGGTTACCCGGGCCTCCTCACCATGCTCGGCGCCACCGCGCTGGCCGGGGCCTTCAACGGGACGATCCTCGTGCCCGTCGTATTCCTGGCGGAGACGACGGCCCAGGCGCCTCTGGTGGTGCCCGCCCTTGTGGCGACGACCGTGGCTTATCTCGTGGCGCGCGATTGGGCATGACGCCGCTGGACGGTCTCGCCGTGGGAAGCGCGGGCCTCATCTTCGGCGCCCTCGGGCTCGTGATCCGCAACCTCAACCGGCTGGAAGAGCTGCCGGAGGATCCGGCGCCCTCGCCCTCGGCGGTCTGTCTCTGCATCCCCGCGCGGAACGAGGCCGCCGAGATCGGCGCGGCCTTGGCGAGCTGGATCGCCCAGGACCATCGCGGGCTCCATATCGTCGTCGTGGACGACGGTTCCACGGACGCCACGCCTCAGATCCTCGCGGGCCTCAGCAGCGATCGCCTGCGGGTGATCCGCAACGAGGCGCTGCCGGCCGGCTGGCTGGGGAAGAACCACGCGCTGCATCTGGCGATTCAGGTTGCCGAGGCCCGGCAGGCCGACTGGCTCCTCTTCGCGGATGCGGATGTGCGCGCCGAGCCCGCGCTCCTGCGCCGCGCCCTCGCGCACGCGGAGGCGGCGGGCGCCGATGTGCTCGCGCTCGTGCCGGGCCAGGACACGGGCTCCTTCGGCGAACGGCTCCTGCTGCCCGTCCTGGCCGCGGGCTTCCTCGCGCTGGTGCCCGCCGACAAAGTGGCGCGGCCCGGGCATCCGGCCTTCGCGGGCATCGGCGCGTTCACCTTGGTCCGCCGCGCGGTCTACGAGGCCATCGGCGGCCACGCCGCGGCGCCCTTGGAAGCGGTGGACGACATGATGCTGGCCCGCCGGGCGAAGCGGGCGGGGTTCCGCAACCGTCTGGGCCGGGGCGGGCCGGGCTTGCGCATCCGCATGTACCCCTCCGGCGCGGAGGCGGTGCGCGCCCTGCGGAAGAATGTGCTGGCCCTGCCTTGGCTCTGGGTGGCCTTTCCGCTCCTGGGGCCTCTGTTCCTCGGGCTCTGGCTCACGCCGGTCTGGTTGCTTTTCGCTGGGTGGCCCGTGCTCAGTCTCTTGCTCTGGCTCTCGGTGCCCGCTGTCGTTTCGGAAGCCCACCAGCGGCTCACGGAAGGTCCGGCCGAACTCGCCTGGGCCCTCTGGCCTCTCGC
>DATJFC010000126.1:0-2818 GCA_035495995.1 Holophagaceae bacterium | reverse complement strand
CCGCCAGGCGCGGAAGGAAGGCCAGGCCCTCGCCTTGGCGGACGAAGTCCTTGAGCGTCTCGATGGACGCCAGCTCCATGACGATGTTCAGCGGCGTGCGATGGGCCGCGAACAGCGCGGCGAGGCGGGCCCGGGCCGGGTGCCGGTTCCCGAAGCCGAGGATGCCGTGGCCGCCGAGCTCGGGGACGGTGACGCCGCGGCGCCGCGCGACGGGATGCCCCGGCGAGGCCACCAGGATCAGCTCGTCTTGCCGGAGGTGGACGCTGGCCAGTTCCTGCCGTTCCGGGTCGTCGGAGAGGAATCCGAAATCGGCCTCCTGCTCCAGCACGGCCCGCGGGATGGCTTCCGTCTTCATCCGCACGAGCTCCACCTTGATGGCCGGATGGGCCTTCCTGTACTTGAGCAGCAGCTCTGGAAGGACATAGGTGCAGATGCATTCGGTGGCGACCAGGCGCAGGTGGCCGCGCCGGCGGGCTTTCAGATCCTCCGTCGCGGCCAGGGCTTCGTCCCTGAGGCGGAGGATGCTCCTCGCGTAATTCAGCAGGACTTTGCCCATGGCGGTGGGGGCGCCGTTCCGGGTCCCGCGCTCGAAGAGCGGCTCGCCAAGCTCCTCCTCGAGGCGCCTCAGGGTCTGGCTCACGGTGGGCTGGGAGCAGCGGAGCCGTTCCGCGGCCCGGGAGAAGTTCAGCTCCTGGGCGAGGCAGACGACCACTTCCAGTTCGGAGAAGTCCATGGGGCCTCCAGCGGAGAGGACGGAAAAAGCCCCGCGACCTTTTGGGAGGCGGGGCGTACTAGGGCTTGGATGGGTGTTGCAGCCGCACGCTCGCCTAGGGGGGCGGATGACGGTGCATGCGATGTGCATATTTTTGCATAAAAAGATTAGGCATGCCAACCAAGATAGGCGTGCTTGTGCTTAAATCAAGGCGCTGTTTTTTCCTCCAGAGAAAAGCAGGTGATGCATTTAATGCATGCGGTAACCGGCTTTAAGAAGATGTTAAAAAGTGTGAAGCCCGCTCAAGCCCGATTCCGCGCCCAGCCAGGGTGGGCGCGGCGCGGTTCAAGGCTCTCCAAGGTCGTCTCCTGGCGACCAGCAGAGGCTCCGGTAGACGAAGCGCAGGAGGTCGAGGAGCCTCTTCATCAAGCGCCCTTGGCGGCTGGAGGGGCCGTGTGGAGGCCGCACTCCTTGTGTTCAGGCTGCTCCCACCACCAGCGCCCGGCGCGGATGTCCTCGCCAGGGAGCACGGCCCGCGTGCAGGGCGCGCAGCCGATGCTCGGGTAGCCCGCGTCGTGCAGCGGGTTGATGGGGATGCCGTGGTCGCGCACGAAGGCGCGCACCTCGCCGTGGCTCCAGCCGATGAGCGGGTTCACCTTGAGGATGCCGCCGTGGCCCCCGTCCACTTCGAAGGGGCCGAGTCCTGAGCGGGTCGCGGCCTGCTCGCGGCGGAGGCCCGTGATCCAGGCCTCCGCGCCCTTCAGCGCGCGGTTCAGCGGCTCCACCTTCCGGATGGCGCAGCAGGCCTTGCGGAGTTCGAGGCTGTCGTAGAAGGCGTTGGGGCCGCGCGCGTTCACGAAGGCCTCCACCGCCGCGGCTTCGGGAAAGTAGGTCTCGATGGCGATGCCGTAGCGCTCCTGGAGCCGCGCCAGCGTGTCGTAGGTCTCGGGGTGCAGGCGGCCCGTGTCGAGGAAGAAGACGCGCGGCTTCACTGCGCGGCGGCTGATGATCTCCATGAGCGCCGCGTCCTCCAGGCCCAGGCTGCAGGCGAAGGCGAGCGAGGGCCCGAAGGTCTCCAAGGCGAAGTCGAGGATGCTCCCGGCATCCGCTTCCGCGAAGCGATGGTTGAGGGCTTCCACATCAAGCGCAGTGAAAGAGCGGGTCATGTCAGTTCCTCGGCGAGTTCAGAAGGGGGAGTGGAGGGCGGCGCCTGTCTGCGCCGGAAGCGGGAGGCGAGCACGGCCGCGGTGAGGGTGATCCAGCCCGCGCGCAGGGCCCAGGCGGGCAGTGACGAGGACGCGCCCAGGAGCTTGGCGAGCCCGAAGCTGACGGCGAAGGCGTTGAAGACGATGCAGAAGTGGCGGAAGGCCTCCTGGCTGAACCAGCGGAGCAGCCGGGCCCCGATCCAGAGGCCGAGCAGCACGACGGGGAGCAGGGGCAGCGCGGCCTTGAGCGTGGTGGGGGTGAAGAGCCCGAGGGCCAGGTAGGCCAGCGCCGTCGCCACGGACTCCACCAGCCGCAGGAAGCTGATGGCCGCGCGGTACTCCTGCTTTTCGTAGTCGTGCTGGTGGAAGTAGGCGCTGAGCACGGGGCCGGACACGGTCGTCAGTCCGTAGATGAGGCCGGTGGCGAGCCCGAAGGGCACCGCCTGCTTCCGCTCCCCGCTCCAGGCGCGCTTTAGCCCGAAGGCCTGGAAGAGCACCAGGGGCATCAGCAGCGCGTAGGTGAAGAGGCGCAGCGAGGAGGGCAGCGCGAAACGCAGCGTCAGCGCGCCCAGCAGCACGCCGGGCAGGAGCGCGAAGGCGAAGACGCGCACCCGCGGCCACACGGGCCGGAAGGCGCGGCGGCTCACGAGGAAGGAGCCGCCGTTGAGGGCCACTTCCAGCAGGACGAGCACCGGATTCAGAACGCGCTGGGAGACGATGACCAGCGCCAGGGGCACGCTCAGCGTGGAGAAGCCGTGGCCCAGCACGCCGTTGACGAGGGCGCCGAGGAAGGCGATGGCGCCGAGCCAGATCCATTGGGAGAGCGAAGGGTGGGGCATCTCACACCACCGTCGCGGCCAGCGCCGCATGGAGGGCCTCGCGGCCCGCGCGCGCCGCGAAG